>JBEIFU010000026.1:0-16954 GCA_040382295.1 Alphaproteobacteria bacterium | reverse complement strand
GGCCGCCTGCGCGACCTCGTCGCCCAGCGCGCCGTCGAACTACCCAAGACCGAGATCTTCGTCCTCGACGAAGCAGATCGCATGCTCGACATGGGCTTCATCGGCGACATCCGCCGCATCGTGAAGCTTCTGGGTCCGGACCGGCAGAACCTGTTCTTCTCGGCAACGATGCCGGAAGAGATCGGTCGTCTCGCCGCTGAACTCCTGCGCAACCCCGTCCGCGTCAGCGTGACGCCGCCCGCAACCACGGTCGAGCGCATCGCCCAGCGCGTGATCCACGTATCGAATGGCGACAAGCGCGCCCTGCTCATCAATCTCCTGCGGACCGACACGGCCATGGCCCGCACGCTGGTCTTCACGCGCACCAAGCACGGCGCCGACAAGGTTGTTCGCGCCCTTGCAGCCGCAGGCATCAATGCCTCGGCCATCCACGGCAACAAGAGCCAGAGCCAGCGCGTCAACGCCCTCAACAACTTCCGCTCGGGTCGCGCGCCCGTGCTCATCGCAACCGACATCGCCGCCCGCGGCATCGATATCGATGGCATCAGCCACGTCATCAACTTCGACCTGCCGCACGTGCCGGAGTCCTACGTGCATCGCATCGGCCGCACGGCCCGCGCTGGCGCCGACGGCATCGCGATCGCCTTCTGCGACCGCGAGGAGCGCCCGCTCCTGCGCGACATCGAGAAGGTGACCCGCCAGCAGATCCCGTCCAGCGAATGGCGTGCCCCAGCAGGCGAAGCCGGTACCACGCCGGCCCCCGTGCAGACGCACGAACAGAAGCAGGAAGGCCGCAGGCAGCGCGACACCGACGACCGCCCCCGCCAATCGCAGCACAGCCGCCACCCCAAGCCACACCGCAAGGGCAACAACCCGCGCCACGACATCCTCGCCCACATGGCAGCCCAGGGCCCTCAGCCGAACGTAAGCGTGGAACCGAAGTCACCCGACGGCCAGTTCCGCGCGCCCAAGCCCCAGCAGCGCCAGGGCAAGCCCCAGGGCGGCAGGCCCTTCGGCGGCGACAGGCCCCGCAACGGTGAACAGCGCCCCGACCGCCGCGAGGCGCCCCGCGGCGATCACCGCAACGAGCAGCGCACCGATCGTCCAGCCGGCAACCGCGATGCACAAGGCGCAGAACAGCGCGGCGAACGCGCCTTCACCCCGCGCGGCGACCGCCCCTTCCAGAAGCGTGGAGATCGCCCGCAGAGTGCGTCGCGCGACGGCCAGGCGGGAGACCGGCCCTTCCACAAGGGCGGCGACGCCCCGAGGAACAACGGCGGCGGCAAGCCGGGACGACCCTTCCAGAACCGGGGCGACCGGCCGCAGGGAGCCGCACGCGACGGCCAGGGCCGCCCGGGCAAGTTCGGCAAGCGCCCGACCGCCCGCGCGTTCTAATCAGGGACACAGTAGCCAGGAAACGATGGGCGGGTGCACGAGCAACCCGCCCTAACGCCCGCGCAAAAGCTTCTCCATCGCACGCACGCAGGCATCGATCGTCACGCCCGCCTCGCCACGCGCCAGCGCAAAGGCACTTTCGTTGATCGCCCCCAGAAGCAGCACCGCAAGCGGCTTCGCCGGTTGCAGCGCGATCTCGCCCTGCGCGATCATCGCCTCGACAGCCTGCGCGATGTTGGCAGGCCCACGCAGAAAATCCCGCTCCGTCTGGAAGCGACTTCCCAGCACCACAGGAGACTCGACCAGCACGATGCGGTGATAGTCCGCATGCTGCGCGAATTCGAGAAAGGCGCGGTACCCCTCGAGAAACCCCTTCACGCCGCCAGCCTCCTGCGCGCGCGCCCGCGCAAAGTCATTCATCTCGGCATCAAGAGCATCGAACACCGCGCCGAACAGTTCAACCTTGCCGCGGAAGTGATGGAACAGCGCGCCAACCGTAACGCCAGCGCGCGCCGCCACCTCGGCTGTCGTCGTCGCCGCAAATCCGTGCTGCGCAAAGAGCGTCCGCGCAGCTCCCAGGATGTCGGCGCGCGTCTGTGCAGCGGCTTCGGCAGTGCGGCGGGCCAAGTCGGCATCTCCCGGGTTCGACGCCTGGCCAGGATTTGACAGACGTCGCCCACGAGTATACATATCGTCGTTATGTAAATCAACGCGAAGGCTCCCAACCATGTCCGCGGAACATGTCGACGTCCTGATCATCGGCGCAGGCCTCTCCGGCATTGATGCCGGCTGGCACCTGAACCACTACGCGCCGAAGAAGACCTACGTGATCCTCGAAAACCGCGAGCAAATCGGCGGCACCTGGGATCTCTTCCGTTATCCCGGCATCCGCTCCGACTCCGACATGCTGACCATGGGCTATCGATTCAAGCCATGGACACACCCCAGCGCCATCTCCCCTGGCGACGCGATCCGTGAATATGTCACCGAAACCGCCCGCGAAGACGGTATCGACCGCCACATCCGCTTCCGTCACAAGGTCATCAGCGCGGCCTGGGACAGCGCAAAGGCACGCTGGACCATCAGCGCCAAGAAACGCGACGACGCAGGCAAGGAAACAAGTGTCACCTACACGGCCAACTTCCTCTTCTCCTGCGCCGGCTACTACCGCTACAGCGCAGGCTACACGCCCGACTTCCCCGGCCGCGACCGTTTCAAGGGCACGATCATCCACCCGCAGCACTGGCCGGAGAACTTCAACTATGACGGCAAGCGCGTGATCATCGTCGGCTCGGGCGCAACCGCTGTGACACTCCTGCCGAACATGGCCAGGACGGCCGCCCACGTGACGATGCTCCAGCGCACGCCGACCTACTACGTTTCAAGGCCCGAGAAGGACTGGCTGGCAAACACGCTGCGCGCCATCCTGCCCGCCTCCTGGGCCTACGCGATTCCGCGCTGGCGCAACATCATCCTGCAGCGCTTCTTCTTCAACCTTTCGCGCAAGAACCCGAAGAAGACAGCCGAGCGCCTGATCCAGGGCGTAACCGACCTGCTGCCCAAAGGCTTCGACGTCAAGACCCACTTCACCCCCAGCTACAACCCGTGGGACCAACGCCTCTGCCTCGTGCCCGACGCCGATCTCTTCAACGCCATCAGCGCAGGCAAGGCCGACGTCGTCACCGACCACATCGACACCTTCACCGAGAAGGGCATTCGCCTGAAGTCCGGCAAGGAACTCGAGGCCGACATCATCGTGACAGCCACGGGCCTGCAGCTCGAGATGATCGGCGGCGTCAAGGTCTCGGTCGACGGCAAGCCCGTCGAGTGGGGCAAGACCTTCACCTACAAGGGCCTGATGTATTCCGGCGTGCCAAATCTCGCCAGCGTCTTCGGCTACACCAACGCCTCCTGGACCCTGCGCGCCGACCTGATCTGCGAATGGGTCACGCGCCTGATCAACCACATGGACGAGAAAGGCGTGCAGATCGCAACGCCGGTCCTGACCGACCCCGACGTGAAGGCAGACCCCTGGCTCGATTTCTCGTCCGGTTACGTCACACGCTCGATCGCCATGCTGCCAAAGCAGGGACCCAACCCGCCCTGGCGCCAGAACCAGAACTACTTCGCCGACATAAAGGAAATGCGGAAGTCCCCCATCGACGATGGCTTCCTCGTCTTCGCGCAGGCCAGCGGACAGGCCCAAGCCGAACAGGCAAGAGCAGCGGAATAGAAGCGCATCGCCCCGCTTGGGGGGACTTGTGCACGCAGGGGCGGATCGGGTCATATGCGACCACGCAATTGACCTTGAGGAGCACGCTGCATGTCTGACGCACCCTACACGCCACCCAAGGTCTGGACCTGGGACAAGGAAAGTGGCGGTCGCTTCGCCAAGATCAATCGCCCCATCGCTGGCGCGACCCACGACAAGGAACTGCAGGTCGGCAAGCACCCGCTGCAACTCTACTCTCTGGCCACGCCCAATGGCGTGAAGGTCACCGTGATGCTCGAGGAACTCCTCGCTCTCGGCCACAAGGGCGCAGAGTATGACGCCTGGCTCGTCAACATCAGCGAGGGCCAGCAATTCGGGTCGGGCTTCGTAGCCATAAACCCGAACTCGAAGATCCCCGCCCTCCTCGACCGCAGCACGCCGACACCCACGCGCGTATTCGAATCGGCGGCGATCCTCGTCTACCTGTCAGAGAAATTCGGTGGCGCATTCATGCCCAAGGACCTTCCAGCCCGTGCCGAGTGCCTCTCTTGGCTCTTCTGGCAAATGGGATCGGCACCCTTCCTCGGTGGCGGCTTCGGACACTTCTATGCCTACGCCCCCATCAAGATCCAGTACGCGATCGATCGCTACGCCATGGAAACAAAGCGCCAGCTCGATGTCCTGAACCAGCATCTTGCAAGCAACGAGTACATGGCAGGCAAGGAGTACACCATCGCCGACATGGCCATCTGGCCCTGGTACGGCGCCATGGTGAAAGGCATCCTCTACGAGGCTGCCGAGTTCCTCTCGGTTCACGAATACACAAACGTGATCCGCTGGACGGATCAGATTGCAGAGCGACCGGCGGTACAGCGCGGGCGCATGGTCAACCGCGCTTGGGGCGATCCTTCATCGCAATTGCCGGAGCGCCATGACGCAAGCGACTTCGATCGCGTGAAATCCGGGACCTGACCAACGCGACGCACGGCGCGGGCCCGCTTATGATCCCCGACCTGCCAATAACCGCGGCGCTGCCCGACCTCAAGGCAGCGCTCGCGGCATCGGCCAACGCCGTGCTTGAAGCACCACCAGGTGCAGGCAAGACGACGCTCGTCCCTTTGGCCCTGCTCGACGAACCATGGCTTGCAGGCAGGAAAATCCTGATGCTGGAGCCCCGCAGGGTAGCCGCCCGCGCCGCCGCAACGCGCATGGCCTCTCTCATCGGTGAACAGGCGGGCCAGACGGTTGGCTATCGCGTGCGCCAGGATAGCCGCGTCAGCCGCGACACGCGCATCATTGTCCTGACCGAGGCCCTGCTCACCCGCCGCCTGCAGGAAGATCCTGAGCTAGCCGATGTGGGGCTTGTCATCTTCGACGAATTCCACGAGCGCAGCCTCAACGCAGACCTGGGCCTCGCCCTTGCATTGGAAGTGCAGGAGGCCCTGAACCCGAACCTGAAACTGCTGGTCATGTCAGCAACCCTTGACGGCGCACGGATTGCAAGGCTCCTGAGCGACGCCCCAGTGGTTCGCAGCCAGGGCCGCATGTTCCCGGTGGAAACCCTCTACACACCCCCGCCTTCCGACCGCCGCATCGAGCCACACGTCGTCTCCGCCGTGCACAAGGCCTGCGCAAACAATGACGGTGGCGTTCTCGTCTTCCTTCCCGGCGAGGGCGAGATCCGCACCGTCGAACGGCTTCTGCGCGAAGACCCGATTCCAGGCAGCACGCTGAGCCCGCTCTACGGCAACCTGTCCCCGGCCGAACAGGATAGCGCGATCCGCCCCCGCAGCGACGGCCTGCGCAAGATCGTCCTTGCCAGTGCCATCGCCGAGACCAGCCTGACCATTGAGGACATTCGCATCGTAGTGGACGCAGGCCTGCAGCGGCTTGCGCGCTACAATCCATCGACAGGCATGACACGGCTCGTGACCCAGCGACTGTCCCTCGCCTCCGCCGACCAGAGGCGCGGCCGCGCAGGTCGTGTCGCGCCAGGCATCTGCTACCGGCTATGGCCGGAGGAGGAAACCCGGGCACTCGCAGCCTTCACGCCACCCGAAATCCTGACCAGCGACCTCGCCCCCCTTGCCCTGGAACTGGCGGCCTGGGGCGAGCCAGATGCAGCACGCCTGCGCCTGTTGGACCAGCCACCCAAAGGCACCTTCGCCGAAGCGCGGGAGCTTCTGCAGGAACTCGATCTTCTCGATGCCGAAAACCACATAACACCGCATGGCCGCGACTGCCTGTCTTTTGGCGCACACCCACGGCTTGCGCACATGATGCTCCGCGCACGCGACCATTCCATGGGAGCAACAGCCGCTGCACTCGCAGCCATCCTCTCCGAACGGGATGTGCTGCGAACACGCGATACCGACTTGAGGCTGCGCCTGGAGGCATTTGCAGGCAAGGCCGACACGCAAGCCGATCGTGGAGCTCTTGCAAGGGCGCGAGAGCAGGCGCGCACCTGGGCATCAAGCCTCAGGCTGGAGAGCCGCGAGATCGTCCCGGCCTTGGCAGGCAAGCTCGCAGCACTGGCATACCCTGAACGCATCGCACGCCGCAGGGGACAAGCCAGCTTCCGCATGGCCAGCGGTCGGGGCGCCCTGATGGCAGAAGTCGACCCGCTCGCCAACGAACCCTTCCTCGCCATCGCTGCCCTCGACGGCGCCGGAGCAAATGCGAAGATCTTCCAGGCCGCCCCTCTTGCACTTGCCGAAATCGACGAGCTTTTTGGCAAGCATATTGTCTGGAAGAACCGCGTGAGCTGGAATGAGCGCGACCGCGCTGTCGTCGCCGTGGAAGAACGCCGCCTGTACAACCTCGTCCTCGCAGAACGTCCCCTGCGCAACCCGCCACCGGATCAAGTCCTTCACGCCCTGCTTCAGGGGATCCGCTCGATGGGACTTGGCTGCCTGCCATGGACGCCCGAAGCGCTGACCCTGCGCGACCGACTTCGCTTCATGCGACGCATGGAACCAGACGCAGGCTGGCCCGACACCTCCGACGCAAGCCTTCTGGAAGACCTCGAAACATGGCTGAGGGGATACCTGAATGGCATGACCCGCGCGGGTGACCTCCAGCGCCTTGATCTGGAGGAAGCGCTCCAGTCGACGCTGGACTGGGATCGGCGCAAGCGCCTCGATGTCCTGGCGCCCAAGTCTCTCGAGGTTCCCTCAGGCTCGACCATCCGCATTGACTACGGTCAGGATGAGCCGGTCCTGGCTGTGAGGCTGCAGGAAATGTTTGGCTTGGCAGACACACCCACCATCGCTGGCGGCCGCATGCCGCTGCTGCTGCATTTGCTGTCGCCAGCGCGCCGACCCGTTCAGGTGACACGCGACCTTCGGAGCTTCTGGAGGAACGCCTACCCGGAGGTAAGGAAAGACCTCAAGGGCCGATATCCCAAGCACCATTGGCCCGACGACCCTTGGACAGCGAAACCAACGGCACGCATTAAACCACGCGGTAGCTGACGAAACGGCGCAATACCGGGACCGATAAACACGCTGCTAACCGTGTCTGGTGGCAGGGAGTTAAATCCCCCGGATTGATACTGCGCCTCCCGCTGACCAAAGACAGGACAGGCCGAATGCCTGCGCACACGCAGCCGAGCCAGAAGGAACTCGGGCCCGGCTTGAACTTCGCCGGACGCTGCCTCAATGGTATAAACCTCTCCGAACGGTTGCTCGTCCGCACGTCGTTCAAGGGCGCGTCGATGCGGCGCGCAAATCTCTCAGGCGCAGAGTTCAGGGAATGCTCCTTCGAGGGCGCAGACCTGGACACGGCAATCCTCCAGCGCAGCGTCTTTGAAAACTGTGACTTCACGGGAGCATCATTGACGAACGCAGACCTGCAGGACTCGACATTCCGGGCTACCACGCTCCTCGGCTATGGCAAGGGTGACAATGCGCTCAAGTCGTCATGCAACAGGTTCGACGGCGCCGTCCTGAATGGCTCAAGTTTTCGACGCGCCCGCATGGCTGCCACCAAACTTCATAATGTCACCGCACGGAATGTCGACTTTTCGAACTGCGACTTGCGGAACGCCTCTTTCGATGGCGCCAGTCTTTCAGAGATCAACTTCTTCGGCACCCAGCTGATGGATGCCGACTTCTCCAAATGCCCGGAAGCTCACAGCAGCTTGCCCGATTATGCCAAACTCGTCGTGAAGCTTGTCCAGCCCATCAGCACGTCCAAACTCGAGGAAGTCCTGTCGGCCCATCTGCGTTGGCTGGACAGCGATGGCGCTGAAGGAGAGCGCTTGAATATGAGGGGTATGGACCTGACGGGCAGGAAACTCGACGGTTACGACTTCTCCGGAACTGACTTCCGAGGTGCCCGACTGGATCGCGCCAGCATGAAAGCCGTAAAGCTCGTCTCGGCCGACCTGAGATTGGCAAGCATGCTCAACACGAATTTCACAGGGTCTGACCTGCGGGGCGCATTCTTCTCGCCGGGCAGTCTCAAACGCGCAATTCTTACCGACGCGAGCTGCGACGCCGAGGCCGTGGCCGTGGCCGTGCTTCCTCCGCCGGCAAGCAAGAAGACGGACCGTTAGGGTCGAGCGCCTCGCGCACCACCGCCGCACTCGCCTCAGCCAGCAGGGCCTCGCTCGCATCACCACCCACGGGGACCCTTCCGATCTCCAGCAATGCCGGCACCGCAAGGGGTGACACGCGTTGAAGACTCTTGGCCACAATACGGCCCCGAACGCGCCGCAGCAATTCACCCAGCCGCCTTATGTCGAGCGATCCTGCTGCTGCGTCCTGCTGGGCCGCGCGCAGCAGGACATGATCAGGCTCGTGACTGCGCAGCACGTCATAGATCAGGTCAGACGAAAACGTGACCTGTCGACCGGTACGCTCCTGGCGGATGAAACGCTTCTCGATGAGGCCGGCGATCATGGCGCAGTTGCGAAAACTCCGCTTGAGGAGGGCGGATTCAGCAAGCCACGCATCGAGATCATCCCCCATCATGTCTTCGTCAAAAAGCGCATTGACGTCCGCCTGCTGCAGATTACCGAGTGCCCAGATGGCGAGGGAATACTCACTTGCAACAAACCCAAGTGGCCTCAAGCCCATACGCTCGAGTCGTCGCGTCAGCAGCATGCCGAGCGACTGGTGACACAGCCGGCCATCGAACGGATAGCAGACCATGAAGAAGCGGCCGGCGCGGGGGAAAGTCTCGACCAGCATCTCGTCTGCACGCGGAATGATCGAGCGCAGGCGTTGCAAGCCAAGCCACTGGCGCACCTGCTCGGGAAGACCGTCCCATCGCGTCGGATCCTCGATCATCTCCCGCACCCGCTGCGCAAGAAAGGTAGACAGGGGAAACTTCCCGCCCTCGAATGATGGAATTTTGGGATCACCTGGCGGAGCCCGCGTGACAACAACATCCATCTCGACAACAGCTTCAAATCGAAGGATCTGCCCTGCGAACAGGAAGGTGTCGCCCGGGGTCAATTGCTGGATGAACCATTCCTCGACCTCGCCAAGAACGCGACCGGCAGGAACCTCGCGGGGACCCTTGAAGCCCCGCACGAGGCGAACCTTCAGCATAGGCGCCTCGACAATCGTCCCCGCATTGAGGCGATAGCGCTGCGCGACCTGCGCCGAAGCGACACGCCATGTGTTATCGGCAGAGAGCCTTATCTTGGCAAAGCGCTCATAGGCACGCAGCGCATAGCCCCCGCTTGCAACGAAATCGACGACGCGGTCAAAATTCTCCCGGGTAACCGAGGCGTAGGGTGCGGCGCGAATGATCTGGTTATAGAGCTCATCTGCGGTGAACGGTGCAGCGACGGCACAACCCAGCACATGCTGTGCAAGGACATCCAGAGCCCCCTCCCGCAGGGGCTCACCATCAAGTTCGCCGGCAACCAGAGCCGCCCGCGCCGCCTCGCACTCGAGCACCTCGAACCTGTTCGATGGAACAAGCAAGGCTTGACTGGGTTCATCCATGCGGTGGTTGGAACGCCCAATGCGCTGTGCAATTCGGCTGGCACCCTTCGGCGCACCTACATTGATGACCAGGTCAACCGCTCCCCAGTCGATACCAAGGTCGAGTGTGGATGTGCACACGACAGCTCGAAGGGAACCCCGCGCCATCGCCGCCTCGACCTTGCGCCGCTGCTCTGGCGCCAGCGAACCATGATGCAACGCCACAGGAAGGCCGTCGGTATTGACGCGCCACAATTCCTGGAAGAGGAACTCCGCCTGCATGCGTGTGTTCACAAAGACAAGCGCAGTCCTGGCCTGGCGGATAGCCTGAAGGATATCCTCCACCGCATGGCGCGCCATGTGTCCTGCCCAGGGAATATCCTGGCAGCTCGAAAGGATCGAAACACGAGGGGTTGCCCCGGCCTCAGCGCGAACGACCCGCACACGGGGCATCTTGTCGACATTCTGGGGCGTGAGGTAACGGGCCAGGACCTGCGGGTCATTGACCGTTGCAGACAACCCGACACGCCGATGACGTGGCGCCAGCGTCAGAAGCCGCGCCAGGTCGAGCGAAAGCAAGTCACCCCGCTTGCTGGGAGCCAGTGCATGAACCTCGTCAAGGATGACACAGGCAAGATCGGCGAACAGCGAAGAGGCCTCTCGTGAGGCAAGGAGAAGCGTCAGCTGCTCCGGCGTTGTCATCAGAATCTCCGGCGGCGCAGCCTTCTGCCTCTGCCGCCGATAGGCCGAAGTGTCGCCCGTTCGCGTTTCAAGGCGCACCTTCAGCCGCATGTCGCGCAGGGGCTCCTCAAGATTTCGCGCGACGTCCACCGCGAGCGCCTTCAACGGCGACACATAAAGCGTATGGATGCCCGTTCGGGGCCGTGCAGCACGATGTCGAAGCCGCGCCACCACGGGATTACCTTCGCGCTCAGAAGGGATCGGAGCTTTCGCACCAGTCTCCAGGCGCCGCCCGTTGAGTTCGATGAGGCTCGGAAGAAAGCCGGCCAGCGTCTTTCCTCCACCTGTCGGAGCTGTCAGCAGCACGTGTTCACCCGCACGTGCAGCCGCGATGAGCTCAAGCTGGAATGGCCGCGGCGTCCAGCCACGCGCCTGAAACCAGTCCAGGAAAATGGGCGGAAGTGCATCCTCGGGCCGCAGGGAGGCCGCAGTCATGTGCCTTGTTCTCGTCACGGGTCGTGTCCAGGGGTTATAGTTCGGCACGCCGAATTAGGCCACAGAGCGCAGGAGACGAGGCCTTCATGACGGTTGGCAGGGCAAGGGACATTCTGCAGCTGCGTCCCCAGGGCCTGTATTGCCCGGAAGCCGATGCTTTCATCGATCCTGTGCGCAAGGTGGATCGCGCCATCATCACCCATGGCCATGCCGACCACGCACGCCCCGGACACGGCGCAGTTCTGGCAACGCCAGCCACGATAGACATCATGAAAACGCGCTACGGCGCGCGCTTCGCCACGACAGCCCAGCCACTTCGCTATGGCGAAATACTCAACATGGGCAAGGCAAGGATCGCCCTGCTCCCGGCCGGCCACGTACTCGGCAGCGCGCAGGTGCTCGTGGAAGTTGGCGGTGCACGCATCGTTGTTTCTGGCGACTACAAGCGCAGCAGCGATCCGACCTGCCCTTCTTTCGAGCCCGTCGCCTGCGACATCTTCATCACGGAAGCAACGTTCGGCCTGCCCGTCTTCCGTCATCCGCCGGCTGACGACGAGGTCGGCCGTCTTCTGGAGTCCATGAGGCTGTTTGCCGGTCGCACACACCACATCGCAGCCTATTCGCTGGGAAAGGCTCAGCGGCTGATCGCCCTCCTTCGACGGCAGGCCTACGACGAACCGATCCTCGTGGATCGGGCGACACTGGCGCTTTGCGACCTCTATGCGTCCCACGGCATCAACCTTGGCGATGTCCGCCCCCTTGGCAGAGCCGGGAAACTTTCGGGAGGCCTCATCATCGCACCACCCTCGGCCCGCGACATCCTGCAGACGATGGCTGGCCCACCGCCACTGACAAGTTTTGCGAGCGGCTGGATGGGCGTTGCTAAGCGCGCCAGGCAGGGTGGCGGAGATCTCCCCCTCATCATCTCCGACCATGCAGACTGGCCGGAACTCACACGCACCATCGAAGAAGTAAAGCCCGGCGAAGTATGGATCACGCACGGCGAGGAGGCGGCACTGCTTGCATGGGCAAGAACCAGGAAGATCGAAGCCCGCCCGCTATCGATCAAGGGCTACGGCGCGGACAGCGGAACCGAACTGGAATGAACAGGTTCGGCAACATGCTCAGGCAGATGGAAGCCCTGGCCGACAGGAGGGATCGCCAGCAGCTTCTTGATGCCTACCTCGACAGCCTCCCCCTCGAGGATCTGGCAGCAATCGCCTCGTTCCTGTCCCCGAATCCTGGGCCCGGCCCCTTCCCCACGCGCCGACTGCGAACCATGATCGAGCAGCATTGGGGCAAGGACCTCTTCAGTCTGTCACACGCTTATGTCGGCAACCTCGCCGAAACAATCGCCCTTCTCTGGCCAACGCAAGCAGGCAGCAACAGACCCGTCACGCCGGGCGAGCTGGCGCAGGGACTGCGCACGGCAGGCCAACTGGAATTGCCCGCGCTGATAAGCCAATGGCTGTCGGGAGCTGACGCCGCTGGCCGCCACGCCATCGTGCGAGTAGTCACAGGCACGCTGCGTCAGCCCGTGCCGGCAGAATTGCTCGCAGCCGCCTTCCCCCGGAAAGGCATTCATCTGCCGACCAGACCGACCGCACAGGCAGACGGCACGCAGGCCGAACTCTTCCCATCCGGCACAATCTCTGACACAGGTCCCGGCGAAACGCAGGCAGCCCTTCTCTACGTCGAGAGGCCACGCACACGGTCGCAGGGACTGACATGCACGTTCGGGCTCCGGTCAGGTGCAGGCTTCGTGCCCGTGGCAAGGCTCGACGCGCGCGGTTTCTCATCGATCATCGAGGCGTTTTTGGCAAAACACACGACCCGCCGCTTTGGCCCGACCTATGAGGTCACCCACGATGCCAGAACAGCACTCGTAGCAACCATCGCGTTTGCGGGGGTCGACGCCTCCAACAGGAACCGCGCCGGCATCACGCTGCGCGCACCATGCCTTGTGGCCGTAACGGCTGCCGCAACAGCGCAGGATGCCGACGACATCGCCAACCTGACAAGTCGGTTGCCGACACCCACGCCGCGGGGCTATTAGGGCGCAGGAAACGTACGCGCAATCGGGAAAGACACAGACCATGACAATGTTTCGGGCAGATCTGCTGAAGGGCAAGCGCATTCTGGTCACGGGTGGGGGAACGGGACTGGGCCGCGAAATGGCCGATGAGTACGCCAAACTGGGCGCGACCGTATATATCTGCGGCCGACGCGGCAGCGTGGTCCAGGAAGCAGCCAGCGAACTGTCGAAGACACACAACACGAAGGTGACGGCTCTCGAATGCGACATCCGCGTCGCCGATGCGGTCGACGACATGATGACCCGCATCTTCAACGAAGGCCCGCTCGACGGTCTCGTGAACAATGCAGCTGGAAACTTCATAAGCCGCACGAAGGACCTGTCACCCAATGGCTTCAACGCCATCGCAAACATCGTCTTCCACGGCACCTTCTACGTCACCCTTGCCGCCGGCAAGCGATGGATTGAACGCAAGCACAAGGCCAACGTCATCTCCATCCTCACGACATGGGTCTGGAACGGTGGCCCGTTCACGGTTCCCTCAGCCATGTCGAAGGCTGGCATCAACATCATGACGAAGTCCCTCGCCGTCGAATGGGCTCCCCACGACATCAGGCTGAACGCCATCGCGCCAGGCCCATTCCCCACCAAGGGCGCATGGGACCGGCTGAACCCCGGCAATCTGCGCTCCGACACGATGGGCAGCGAGACGAACTCCTCGGCCGGTACACCCATGGGACGTGTTGGCCAGATGCACGAACTGCGGAACCTCGCGACATTCCTCATGGCAGACGGCTGCGACTACCTCACCGGCGAAACGATCGCCATCGATGGCGGCGGCTTCCTCGCTGGCGGCGGCAATTTCTCTCAGCTCTCAAAGCTCGGAGACCCCGAATGGGAAGCCATCCGCAGCATGATCAAGTCGTCGAATGACAAGGACCGGGCAAAACGCACGGTCTGAATCAGGGGCCGCTAGGCCATCTCGAGGACAGCCTTTCCGATCACGCGGCGCTCCTCGAGCATGCGCAACGCTTCGCGCGCCTGCGCAAGGGGAAACCGCGCGCAGACATGCGGACGGATTTTTCCCTCGCCAGCCAGCGCATCGATAGCCCGAATGTTTTCGGCACCAAGCGCAGGGAACCGCCGCCCATACTCGCCCGCGCGCACACCGACGACCGAAAAGCCCTTTATCAGCGGCATGTTCGCGCTGATGGTTGGAATGCGACCGCCAGCGAAGCCCACGACCAGGAGACGACCATCAAACGAAATGCAACGCACGCTCTCGTCGAAGACATCCCCACCGACGGGATCGTAGATGACATCCGCACCCTGCCCGCCCGTCAGCTCCTTCACCGGCTCGCGGAAGCCATGAGAAGACAGCACATGATCGGCACCATAGGCCGCAAGAAACTGTCGCTTCTCCTCAGTCGATGCCGTGGCAATCACCCGCGCTCCAAGCACCTTGCCAAGATCAACCGCCGCCAGCCCGACACCTCCTGCTGCGCCATGCACCAGCAAGGTCTCGCCAGGCTGCATCCGCGCTCGCCGCACCAGCGACACATAGGCTGTTAGATAGGCAACCGGATAACTGGCACCCGCCGCATAGGAGAGAGCCCGTGGCAACAACCGGCATGCAGCGGCTGGAAAAACGCCTTCCTCGGCAAAGCAGCCCTCCTTGCCGCCGACAATCACCCTGTCCCCCGGACTGAAGCCCATGACCCCGGCACCCACCTCCATCACGTCGCCCGCCCCCTCCATCCCTGGCGTGAACGGAAGCAGCGGCTTGTGCTGGTAGCGGCCCTGGATGGTCAGGATGTCCGGGAAGTTCACGCTGGCGGCACGAAGGCGCACGCGCACCTCACCGGGCCCAGGCATTGATGGTACAAGCGTCTCCAGCTGCAGGCTGGACAGGTCTTCCGACAGGCTACGTACGATTTGGGCACGGATCATGGAGCGCCGCGCCCAATGTCCAGGATGATTTCGTCAAGGGCCGCACGCGCCGCCGGCACCGCGCCCCCCATGGCAGTGAAGGCATGGCACAGCTCGTCGTAGCAGCGATAGAGAACCGGCACGCCCGCCAGCCTGAGCGCCTCGGCATAGTCCCGCCCCTGGTCCACCAGCGGATCAAAACCTGCCGTATAGACAAAGGCCGGCGCAAGCCCCGTCAGGTCCGGGTTTCGACCAGGAGATGCACGCAGGTCCAGCGCTTCGAGATCAGGGTCATTGAAATAGAGCGAGCGGAAATAGGTCATGATGGGCGCCGTCAGCGGATAGACACTCCCAAACGATGTCATCGACGCCGTTTGCGAGAGCCAATCTACCGCCGGATAGACAAGCAGCTGGAACAGCGGCTGTCTTTCACCGCAGCGCTTCATTTCCTGGCAGATCACCGCCGACAGATAGCCGCCAGCGGAATCGCCACCGACAGCAACACGCGCCCCATCCCCGCCAAGAGAGCCGGCGTGATGGCAGACCCAGCGATACGCATCAATCGCATCTTCCACCGCAGCCGGGAACTTGTGTTCAGGCGCCAGCCGGTAGTCGACAGAGACCACCAGGAAACCGGCGCGGGAGGCAATCTGCGAACAGAACGAGTGGCAGGTCTCCATGTCGCCGATGACGCAGCCGCCCATGTGGTAATAGACCAGAACCGGGGCCAAGCCCGTCGCCCGCTGCGGCCTGTAACAGCGCGCCCGGATCAGACGGTTCTCGGATACGGCAAGACTGATGTTGTCAATGTCGACATCGGCGGCCACGGGTCCGTTGAGCAGCGAAAACCCCTGCGCCGCGGCCGCGCGAGCAGCAACGGGTGTCATTGTCTCCATGCCTGGTCGGCGATGCCCTATCGCGCCGAGAAATTGCAGGCGCGGGTCAAGCACCCGCCCCTCGATGCTCAGGGCCTTGCCTCCCGACAGAAAGACAAGCACGCGCCTGGGAAGACCAAGGATAAGATGAACCAGCATGCGTCTCATGGCCCGACATTGCGACAAGCGTACGGCCTGTCAAGGCAAATTGGCGTCAGGACTGGCAAGCACCAACGATCGACAGCTCCAGGGGTTCGGTTGGCGCGCGATCGTCAACCTGCCCTCAGGACTGCGACTGACGGCGCGGCAAGGCCTGCACGCCACCTAGAAACAGAGCCGTTGCAAAGACCGCCGCATCGTCAACCGGGAGATCATCACGCTGGATGAGCTGGCCTGCGATCTCGAACGCAACACCCACCATTGCCGCCATGAGGAGGTCCGGATCAGTGTCGGGCATGACGCCCTGCCGGATCGCTGCCTCGAGGTCCACGCGCAGCTCGTCGAAACCAGCAAGCACCTCAGGCGTATCGATGCGTACGCGCAACCGATCCTGGTTCTGACGCATGGTCGCAAAGGAGTCATGATCGCGGCGGACGAAATCGAAAAATGTTCGGAAGGAGCCCGAAATGAACGCCTCGAATGTCTGCGCGCGGATACGCTCTGCCCTCAGTCGCGGGCGTACCCGCAGCGCGGTCTCATCCTGCAGCGCCTGGAAGACCTCCTCCTTCGACTTGAAGTAGTTGTAGAACGTGCCCGACGCCAGGTCTGTGGCCCGGATGATGTCTCGCACAGTCGTCGCGCCATAACCAAGCTCGGCGAACACGCGCCGCGCAGCGTCAATGATTGCCTGACGGTTCGAGGCTTTGGTCTCCTCGCGCTTCCCGCGCACCTTCAAATCGACAGTCATGAATGGTTTGACCTCCGCGGCTTGTAGTTTGCGCAAGAAATGACACTGCGTCAACTTTCATGCGAAGCCTTGCAGATTTCGAGAGCAGCGCCGTCAGCGGGTCGGGGCAAGGCGGACGACAAAGACCTTTCGCGTCGTTTCGACCACCTCCCAGGTCCCCTGGAAACCAGGCTCAAGGATGAAACTGTCCCCCGGACCCAGTACCTCGGGCGGGTGCCCATCGCGGGTGACAACACTGCGGCCGCTAAGCAGGGAACAGAACTCCCACTCCTCATAGTCGACACGCCATGTGCCAGGCGTTGATTCCCAAACCCCCGAAAACAGGGTGTCATCGTCGCGCACATCGAAGGTCCACGTACGAAATACCGGCGCACCCGCGATCAACCGCTCGTCCGCTGGCCCACCAGTCTCGAAAGGAACCGCTTCCAGATCCTTCAGGGGAAATCGCAACAGGCGCATGGCTTCCTCCAGCAACGAACAGCCCGG
>JBEIFU010000025.1:0-16976 GCA_040382295.1 Alphaproteobacteria bacterium | reverse complement strand
GCCGATTTCCTTGAGCGTAATCGCCCACGGGAACAGGAAAGTGACCTCGAGGTCGAAAATGATGAAAAGGATGGCAACAAGATAAAACCGCACGTCGAACTTCATGCGCGCGTCGTCGAAGGCGTTGAAGCCGCACTCATAAGCGGAGGTTTTCTCGGCGTCGGGCCTCGACGGCGCAACGATCATGGGCAGCACCAGCAGCACCAGAGCAAGGATCCCGGATAGCCCGAGGAAGAGCAGGATTGGAAAGTATTGAGCGAGCAGATTATCCATGAGCCACTTTGCGAGGGCCCGACGAACGTGGCCGCCTGCCCCTGCCCCTCTGAAACCGCCAGAAGCCTCGGCGATCTTGCCCGCTAGGAGGGGGCATCGCCGCATGCACACCGGACGAACTGTTCAAATCACGCGTTTTCGGGCCGGAACCTAAAGGTTGCACGGGCCAAAGCAAGCGTTTTGGCGTGCGCTACATACGACAGTTCGGAGGGAATTTTGCCGCGGAGGGCACGATACGCCAAACGGCTGATTGATTTTCCAGTCTCGCCTCGGCGCGATGACTGGCGGGAGCGACGGGGCTCGAACCCGCGACCTCCGGCGTGACAGGCCGGCGCTCTAACCAACTGAGCTACGCCCCCGGAATCGGGGTACTTGAACGACCAGACTGGCCGCCAAGGAGCGGTGGGTGTACTGAAGCCTACCCGGAGTGTCAAGCAAACCCGAGGACCGGCGCGGACTGAACATGGCCAGAAAATCGGCTCAAGCCGACAAGATCAAGCAGTACATCGCGTCCGTGGAGACGAGGCTCGCCAAAGCCACTGGCAAGACGATGGCCCAGTGGGTACGCGTGGCGAAGAAATGTCCCCACATCCGCCCCGCCGACCGGCTCCGGTGGCTCAGGTCGGAGTACGGGCTGCCGCTCTCCCACGCGGGCATCGTGCTGGGCAGGGCCTTTGGATTGGCGGCGCTGGAAACCAAGCGTCCAGCAGGCGGAGTGGATCAGCTGTTTTCAGGGAAATTCCTGGCCCAGAGACCGGTTTTCGAGGCTGTGGTCGCTTGGAGTGCGCGCCTGGGATCCGGCACGACGAAAATTCGCAGGGGCTATGTCGGGCTGCACCGGCTCAAGCAATATGCCGCCGTTAAGCCGAGCCGCCGGGGGCTGCTGCTTGGCCTGGCGCTGAAGAAGTACCCCAAATCATCCGCCCTCAGGGAAGTCAAAGCACTTGGCGGCTGCGAGCGTATCCGCAGGGCTCTCGTGCTCGAAAAACCCAAGGACTTTGACAAGAATGCCAAGGCTCTGCTCCGACAAGCCTATTCAGAAGCCTGAGCCGCCTGCGAAGGGAAAAGCGCCCCGGTGAGTACGCTCTACCATCCCAGCGTGGACGATACATCGCGGCCCGTGAACAGCTATTGGGAACAGGGTCGGGCAGAGCTGCCAGCGCCACCTGTCAGCACGCTCTCGGCCGACGAAACCGCAGACGTGGCGATCATTGGTGGCGGCTATTGCGGGCTCGCGGCTGCCTGGTATCTGGCGCAACGCGGCCACGAGGTCAGGCTGCTGGAGGCGGGTGACATCGGATGGGGTGCATCTGGCCGCAACGGCGGGTTTTGCAGCATTGGCGCCTCGTTCCTCACCCCAAGCGAACTGCACACGGCCTATGGAGAACAGGAGACCCTGTCTTTCTATCGTGTGCTGATCGACGCAGTGCGTTGCGTAGAAGAGATAGCACAGCGCGAGGGGATCGACCTTGAGGCTCAAGCCCAAGGCATCTGGACGTTTGCGCATCGCGCATCACGCCTCAAAGACCTGGAGGCGCAGGCGCTGGTCACACGACGCCTGGGCGTTGCATCCCGCATTGTGGATAGCGAAGAACTGACACGATCCGGGTTCAGGTGCAGCGAGCAGGCCGGCGCTCTGTTCGAGCCGCTGGGATTCGGCTTGAACCCGCTGGCCTTTTGCCTGGGATTGGCATCTGCTGCCGTACGCCGTGGCGCGCACCTGCACTCAAGAACGCGGGTGATCTCCTGGATCCGGGGCAACGGATCACATCGCCTGACGACGGAGAACGGAAGCGTCTCGGCCCGGCGAGTGGTCGTCGCCACGAATGGCTGGCTGCCGGAAGCTCTGGTGCCGGAACTCGCTGGCCGCATTCTGCCCATCATGTCCAGCATCACCGCAACGCACCCCCTCGCAGACATACGGCTTCATGCACAGGGCTACGTGACGCCACTCCCGGCCGCCAACACGCGCGCCCATTTGTCCTACATACGGTTGCTCCCGGGACAGCGCCTGCTGTTTGGCGGACGGGGGGACACCACAGGCCGCCCCTCAGCGCTGCTGGACATGCAAAGGCTTCTGGAGCGAAGACGCCGTGAGCTCTTTCCAGCCTTGGCGGAGGCTCGCACCTCTCATTGCTGGCGCGGACTGATTGCGGCCACACGCCGGCAGACGCCCGCCATCGGACTGCTCCCGGATGATCCCAGCATCGGTTACGCGTTCGGCTGCCATGGGAATGGTGTCGCGTTCATGACATGGGCAGGGCAAACCCTGGGCCGGCTGATGGCTGGTGAGCGCGTGCCGCTGCCAGCACCCCTCGTAGGATTGCCGCGGCGCTTTCCGCTGCCAAGTTTGCGCCTCTGGTACCTGCGCCTGATGCTTCTCAGAGCGCACATCGAGGACAAGCTGGATTAGACGAAAGAGACCTAACGCGTGACTTGCTTGCAGTAGCGCTGCAGCTGGCTTGCAAGAACGCCATCAACGGCTGTGGCGAGCTTCGTGAAACCAGCCGGGTCGAACCCGCCAACGGCGTAATCGAGCCTGACGCTGGTGCCCGTCGACGTCTTGCGGAAGGAAACCGTCATCGTGGCGCTGACCCCCATCGTTCCAAGAGGACCAAGACCGCCGGACAAGACGAGCCGGCTGCCACGCACGGACTGCGTGACCGTCATGTGCGTAACGAACCCACCGTTGTCCAGCAATTCTAGCCAAGCACCACCTGGCTTGGGATCGAGCCGCATGGCGGTAGCATTGCCACCGTAGCTGTGGGCCATGTCCCACCAGCTGCCAATCTCGACAAAGGCATCGTAGGCGACCTGGGGAGACACCGCGACCTCGGACTGGTGCGTGATGCTGAAGCCATTCGCCGACTGGGCGACCACGTCCGCAACACAAGGACCAGTCAACCAGAGAGAAATCGCTGCAGGGATGGCCGTTCTCAGCATGAGATGTTGGCGCCTCATGAACAATTGTTGGGTGGTGGGCGATGACGGGCTCGAACCGCCGACATCATCGGTGTAAACGATGCGCTCTACCAACTGAGCTAATCGCCCTTTTCACCTTGCAGGCACGCGAGATAGCAAACGTCCGGGCCCGCAGCAAAACAAAAGGACGCCTGACCTGGCGGGTCCAGCGCCCTTTAGACTTGTGGCAACGGCCGCCTGGCCAGCTGCCTAGTTGACCGCGTCCTTCAGCTGCTTCCCAGCCCGGAACTTGGGCTGGCGCGAGGCCGGGATCTTGATTTCCTCGCCCGTCCGCGGGTTACGGCCGGTTCCGGCCTTGCGGGTCGTCACAACGAAAGTGCCGAACCCGACCAGGCGGACTTCGTCTCCACCCTTCAGGGTGTTCGTGACGATGTCCAGTGTCGTGTCGATGATCTTCTCGACCTCGGACTTCTGCACAGATGTCTTTTCGGCAACTGCCGCAATCAGATCGTTCTTGTTCATGTGTCCTCGCGGGCTCGTTAGATTTAAGGAAAAGGGCAGATTTGCCCCGTTGGCTTGAGTGTCGGCATAAAGCGGCTGGATTGGGCTGTCAAAGCCAAATCGCGGTTTTCCGCGCGAAACCCGCCAGAAAAGGCGAAGGGCCGCACTTTTCCACAGCGCAGCCCTCCAAATTGACGCTCATTTGCGAGGAAAGGTTAATGGGCGACGACACCCTCGCGATCATCTGAATCGGTTTTCTTGGCCCCCTGCTCCTCTTCCGACTGCTCCTCCCATTTCACGGGAAGGGGCATACGGACCAAAGCCTTGGACAGAGCATCCTCCACCGTTACGACGGGCACGATGGTCAAGCCCTTGAGCACGTTGTCGGGGATCTCGGCCAGATCCTTCTCATTCTCGGTCGGGATCAGCACTGTCTTGATCCCGGCCCTGAGGGCCGCAAGCAGCTTTTCCTTCAGGCCCCCGATCGGAAGGACGCGCCCGCGCAGCGTAACCTCGCCAGTCATGGCCACGTCCCTGCGAATGGGAATCCCCGTCAGCACCGACACGATGGCGACAGTCATGGCAACACCAGCCGAAGGACCATCCTTGGGCGTGGCGCCTTCGGGCACATGCACGTGAATGTCCCGCTTGTCGAAGGTCGGAGGCGTTATACCAAAGGTCGTCGACTTGGCGCGAACGAATGACCGCGCCGCATCAATCGACTCCTTCATGACGTCGCCGAGCTTGCCCGTCGTCTGCATCCGTCCCTTGCCAGGCAGCATCACGGCTTCGATGGTCAGCGTATCACCACCCACCTCTGTCCATGCGAGGCCCGTCACGACGCCAACCTGGTCTTCGCCTTCCATTTCGCCAAAGCGGAATTTCCGGACGCCAGCATATTTTTCGAGGTTCTTCGGAGTGATCTGAACAGACTTCACCTTCTTGGATACCAGATCACGAACCGCCTTGCGGGCAAGGTTGGCCAGTTCACGCTCCAGGCTGCGCACACCAGCCTCACGCGTGTAATACCGAACCAGGTCGAGCAGGGCCGCATCGGAGATCGACCATTCGCCATCCTTCAGCGCATGCGCCTGGATCTGCTTTGGGATCAGGTGACGCTTTGAGATCTCCACCTTCTCATCCTCCGTGTAGCCGGGGATGCGAATGATCTCCATGCGATCCATAAGGGGCTGCGGCATGCGCAGACTGTTGGACGTGGTGATGAACATGACGTCCGAAAGATCGAAGTCGACCTCGAGATAGTGGTCGTTGAACGTCGCGTTCTGCTCGGGATCGAGCACCTCGAGCAACGCGGAGGACGGATCACCCCGCCAATCGGCGCCCAGCTTATCGATCTCATCGAGCAGGAACAGCGGGTTCGCGGACTTGGCCTTCTTCATGCCCTGAATGACCTTACCAGGCATCGAGCCAATATAGGTCCGGCGATGGCCGCGGATTTCAGCCTCATCACGAACGCCACCCAGCGACATTCTCACGAACTCGCGCCCGGTTGCCTTCGCAATCGATTTGCCAAGCGAAGTCTTTCCCACGCCCGGCGGCCCGACAAGACAAAGGATCGGCCCACGCAGCTTTCCCGCACGCTGCTGTACCGCAAGGTACTCCAGAATGCGCTCCTTGACCTTTTCAAGGCCAAAATGATCGTGGTCCAGCACCGCTTCGGCTTCGGCAATGTCCTTCTTGACCTTGCTCTTCTTGCCCCAGGGCAGGGACAGCATCCAGTCGAGGTAGTTGCGCACGACGGTCGCTTCGGCAGACATCGGTGACATCTGTCGCAGCTTGCGAAGCTCAGCCATCGCCTTGTCGTTGGCTTCCTTCGAAAGCTTGGTCTTCTTGATGCGATCCTCGATCTCACCGACCTCGTCGCGCTGCTCCTCGCCTTCGCCGAGCTCCTTCTGGATCGCCTTCAGCTGCTCGTTGAGGTAGTACTCCCGCTGCGTCTTCTCCATCTGGCGCTTAACCCGCGTGCGGATCTTGCGCTCGACCTGAAGCACACTCATCTCGGCTTCCATGAGGCCGAAAACCTTCTCAAGCCGCTCTCCGACATTGACCATCTCGAGAAGACCCTGCTTGTCAGGGATCTTGACGGTGAGGTGCGAAGCGATCGTGTCTGCCAGCTTGGAGGGATCAGAGATCTGCTGAACCTCGCCTTGCGACTCCGGGGGAATTTTCTTGTTCAGCTTGACGTAGTTGTCGAACTGCTGCGAGGCAGTCCGCGCCAGCGCCTCAATCTCGCCGTCATCCGTGACGACGTCAGGCAGGATCTCGGCCTCGACCTGAAAAAAACTGCCATTAGGAACAAACCGCTTGATCCGCGCGCGCTGCTTCCCTTCCACCAGGACCCTCACGGTCTGGTCGGGAAGTTTCAGGAGCTGAACAACAGAAGCCAATGTTCCGATGCGATAGATGTCATCCTCGCCGGGCTCATCCTGGGTCGGATTCTTCTGCGTCACCAGAAGGATCTGACGCTCCTCGAGGCCAACATCCTCGAGAGCGCGCACTGACTTCTCGCGCCCTACAAAAAGCGGCACGATCTTGTGGGGGAAGACAACGATGTCACGCAGGGGGAGAACAGGAAAAACGGAGGTCGCGGCGCCCGGCTTGTCGTCGTTGGAACTGCTCATGATGGTCCTGACTTTCGATAGTGAATTAGCACTCTGGCACTGAACCCCGCGCCCAAAGAGGGCGCCGCGGCGATTGCGGTGCAGCAAGCGTAAATACAGAAGTGGAGGCGAGCGACCCGGCGTTCAAGGGGCTACCCGAACCACAGCCTTTCAGTAGCGGAACTCAGGAGGCAGCCGACGTGGCATCCCCTCGCTTGTCCGCATAGATAAGCAGTGGACGTGCCCTGGCCTCTGCGACTTCGCCGTTGATCACAACCTCCGAAACGCCGCGCATGCCCGGCAATTCAAACATCGTATCAAGCAGGATGGCTTCCATGATCGAGCGCAAGCCGCGCGCACCAGTCTTTCGCGCAATGGCCTTGCGCGATATCGCCCTCAGGGCATCATCCGAGAAGGACAGCGCAACGCCTTCCATGTCGAACAGGCGCTGGTACTGCTTCACAATTGCATTTTTTGGTTTCGTCAGGATCGATATCAGGGCCTCGATGTCGAGATCCTCGAGCGTCGCCAGGACAGGAAGGCGGCCGACAAACTCTGGAATCAGGCCAAATTTGAGAAGGTCTTCCGGTTCGATCTCCCGCAGGATCGCACCTGTGCCACGGTCGTCGGGTGCCTGGACGTGGGCGCCGAAGCCAATCGACGAGCCCTTGCCGCGTGCAGCAATGATACGCTCAAGGCCAGCAAAGGCTCCACCGCAGATGAACAGGATATTCGTCGTGTCGACCTGCAGGAACTCCTGCTGCGGATGCTTGCGCCCACCCTGCGGAGGAACGCTGGCAATTGTCCCTTCCATGATCTTGAGCAGGGCCTGCTGCACGCCTTCGCCCGAGACGTCACGCGTGATCGAGGGGTTGTCGGACTTCCGGCTGATCTTGTCCACTTCGTCGATGTAGACAATCCCGCGCTGGGCCTTCTCGACATTGTAGTCGGCAGCCTGCAGGAGCTTGAGGATGATGTTCTCGACGTCCTCGCCCACGTAGCCCGCTTCGGTGAGCGTCGTGGCATCCGCCATCGTGAATGGAACGTCGAGGATGCGCGCGAGCGTCTGCGCCAGCAACGTCTTGCCGCAGCCAGTCGGGCCGATCAGCATGATGTTCGACTTGGCGATTTCCACCTCGCCCGTCTTCCCCTGGTGGTTCAGACGCTTGTAGTGATTATGCACCGCGACAGAGAGGACCTTCTTGGCGTGATCCTGCCCGACGACGTAGTCATCCAGCACCTTGCGGATGTCCTGCGGTGAGGGCACCCCGTCGCGCGACTTGACGAGTGAACTCTTGTTCTCCTCGCGGATGATGTCCATGCACAGCTCGACGCATTCGTCGCAGATGAACACCGTCGGGCCGGCGATCAGCTTGCGGACTTCATGCTGGCTCTTGCCGCAGAAGGAGCAGTAAAGGGTGTTCTTCGAGTCTGTGCCGCTTTTACTCATTCCTACGCTCCCTTGCAGGCCGAACAACTTGCCCAATTCGGGTCGTTCTGTTCGTCCCAGTACCTACAAAGCCAAAACCGTGCCGAATCCTGCGAGACCCGAAACCGACACAATTCGAGCATGCTACGCCGTCTCGGATCAAGAAACTATTAAGTGCATATGCCGACAGCAAATTCGCTCAATCTGGCCTTGCATTACTCTGACCGCGCAGCTTCCGGCGCGAGCGGTCTCTTGGTGAATACCTGGTCAATCAGCCCGAATTCCCGGGCCTCATCAGCCGTCAGAAAATTGTCCCGGTCCAGGGCCTTTTCAATTGTTTCAACGCCCTGCCCTGTGTGATTGGCGTAGATCTGATTAAGCTTCTTCTTGATTTTCACAATTTCCTGCGCGTGGCGTGAAATGTCGGACGCCTGACCATAGGCCCCGCCGGAAGGCTGATGCAGCATGACGCGGGAATTCGGCAGTCCAAAACGCTGCCCCTTTTCGCCCGCACACAACAACAATGACGCCGCCGATGCCGCCTGGCCAATGCACAGCGTCGCGACAGTCGGGCGGATGTACTGCATGGTATCGTAGATCGCCAGCCCAGACGTCACCACACCGCCCGGCGAGTTGATGTACATCGCGATCTCTTTCTTCGGATTCTCAGCCTCGAGAAAGAGGAGCTGAGCGGTGATCAGTGTCGCGACCGTGTCTTCAATGGGACCGGACACGAACACGATCCGCTCCTTCAGCAGGCGCGAGTAGATGTCATAGGCGCGCTCGCCGCGTGACGTCTGCTCGACGACCATTGGCATGAAATAATTGGCGTAGGTTTCCCGCACGTCTCTCATGGGTCAAACTTCCTCATTCTCAGCCCCGAACAACCACGGGCGAGCATCTACACCATACACGGGCGGATCTTAAAAAGTTAGCTGGCCTTCAGGATCTTTGCGAGCTCATCCGGATCCTTGAAAAGGTCATCACGCGTGACGGAGCGATCCGAAATCTTGACTTGTCCGCAGAGGAAATCGACCACCTTTTCCTCGAAAAGAGGCGCTCTCAATTGGGCAAGCGCCGAGGGATTGCTGCGATAAAACTCAAAAATCCGCTGTTCCTGGCCGGGATACTGGCGAGCCTGTGCCACGACGGCACGGTTCAACTCCTCCTGAGACACTTGCACATTGTTCCCACGCCCGAATTCCGAGAGCACCAGACCAAGCCGAACGCGGCGCTCCGCAATCTTGCGGAACTCCCCCTTGAGTTCGTCTTCCGACTTCCCCTTGTCCTCCTCGGCCAGGTTGCCCGACTTCAGGTCCTGTTCCACCTGCTGCCAGATCTGCGAAAACTCGGCTTCGACCATGCCCGACGGCAGATCAAAACTGTGGCGCTCGTCCAGAGCGTCAAGCAAGGCACGCTTGAGATGGGCCCGTGAGGCACCGCCATACTCATTGACGAGCTGCGCGCGGGCGGCATCCTTCAGTCGGTCAAGGCTGTCGAGGCCCAGCTTCGTCGCCAGCGTATCGTCCACCTCGGCGTCTGAACCGCGCCGGATTTCCTTGACCGTCACGTCGAACACGGCTGCCTTGCCAGCCAGCTTTTCTGCCGGGTACTCAGCCGGGAATGTCACGGCAACCTGTTTGCTGTCTCCAGCCCGCGCGCCCTTGAGCTGATCCTCAAAGCCCGGAATGAATGCCCCCGACCCGATAACAAGCTCCGCATTCTCGGCCGCGCCACCCTCGAACGCCACGCCATCAATCCGGCCGACGAAATCAATGACCAATTGGTCGCCGTCCTGCGCGTCAGCCCCGTCGCCCTTCGGTTCATAGGTGCGCTGCTGGCCAGCCAGACGCTTCAGCGATTCCATGACCATGTCATCGGTCACTTCAGCGACAGGTCGCACAAGCGTAATCTGTGTTGCATCGGTCAGCGCGAACTCGGGCATCAGGTCGACGCCCATCGTTATGACAAGATCTTCCTTGCCATCGAGCACCTTCTCCACTTCGCCCTCGACCTTGATGCTAGGCGACATCGCGGGGCGCAGCGCACGCTCCTCGACGGCTTTCTGGGTAACTTCAGCGACTGTTTCCTGGACGATCTCGCCCATCATCGACTTGCCGAAGGTCTTGCGCAGATGCGAGACGGGCACCTTGCCTGGACGGAACCCCTTGAGGCTAACTTGGCCCTTCATGTCCTCGAGCTTCGTGGACAGGCGTGCATCCAGATCGTTCCGGGCAACGGTGATGCGGAATTCACGACGAAGGCTTTCATTCACCGTTTCAGTAATGTGCATTTTATCCAGTCCTGCTCTGTCTTGCGCGGCGCTTGTCATGCTCTCAAGGGACAGCGCATGTGGTGCGGGCGAAGGGATTTGAACCCCCACGACTTGCGTCACTGGAACCTAAATCCAGCGCGTCTACCAGTTTCGCCACGCCCGCGCGGCTTTGTCGGCCTGCGTTGCGCCCCCCAGGAGAGCCAGCACAAGCGGATCCGCTGTTCCTCAAGGAAATCAAGGGGCGTGTCTATAGCAGGGCCTTCCGGAAACTCAAAGCCAAAGCCGTCGGCCCCGTCATGGCTCGCCAAGAGCCCGGGGTAACATCGCTGGCAGATCCTCTGCCACCAGACCTGGCCCAGCCAAACTGCCACATTTTCCGTGCAGGAATGCCCCCGCGCGGGCGGCCTCAAAAGCTGGCTCACCTTGGGCAAGACGCGCCCCTATGATCCCGGCAAGCACGTCCCCCGAACCAGCGGTGGCCAGATCGGGCGGAGCGTTGGTGTTGACGGCGACACGACCATCCGGCGCCGCGATAACTGTATCCGGACCCTTGAGGAGAACAACAGCACCCGCCCTCTGCGCCGCCTCCCGCGCAGCCTCGATCCGGTTCGCCACCCGCCCGACGACACCAGGAAACAAGCGATTGAATTCACCAACATGGGGGGTCAGTACCGCCTGCGGTGGAACCTGCCCGAAGAGCTCAGGCGGGTCGCCCTCGAAGGCAGTCAAGGCGTCCGCATCCAGAACGACTGGGCGACGGGCAGAGAGGACTTGAGCCACAATCTGTCTGGTCTCCGCAGTGACGCCCAAACCCGGCCCCACCACAACCGACGCAGGCCTTGCATCTGCAAGCGCCTCGCGAAACGCGTTTGGCGCATCGCATGCCCTGACCATCACGGCAGTCAGGTGGGCCGAAAGGATCGGCAGGGCATCGCCCTTGCCGAGAACTGTCACAAGGCCGGCGCCTGCACGCAACGCGGCAGTGGCCGCAAGGCGCGCTGCTCCCGTCATGGTCGCCGGACCGCTGACGACAAAACAGTGCCCACGCGCATGCTTGTGAGCCACCACCCCGGGCGCCAGTCGATGGATCGAGAGGATCTCTTCGCAGGCGCGGACACTGTCAGCATTCACCAGCGGCAAGGCTGCCAGCGCAGCAACCATGGCATCGGCGATGCCGATATCGACGCACACGATCTCCCCGCAGTGCAACCTGCCGGGCATGAGAACATGCGCCGGCTTTTTTCTGAAGAACGTCACGCAGAGTTTGGCATGCCATGGTGGCGTACCGTCGACGAACATGGCCGTGTCACCATGCAGTCCACTAGGCACATCAACAGCAACAATCGGCACATCCGCAATCGATGATGCAGAAAAGAACCGGGACAGGTCCTCGTCGAGCTTGCGCGACAGGCCCGCTCCGAAGACGGCATCCACGATGAGGTCGGCGCCAATGGCATCACTGGCATTGAAGGGGCGAACCGGTCCGCGCCACAGCGATGCCATCTGCCTTGCCTCGTCGGATGCCTTCGCATGGCTTCCATAAGCGACCAGATCAACATCGAAACCGCGGGCCTGAAGATGACGTGCAATCACATAGCCGTCGCCGCCATTGTTCCCGGGACCACAGAGCACGAGCACGGCGCAAGGCGCCCAGCGCTTGGCAATTTCGTTGGCAACCTGGCGTCCCGCATTCTCCATCAACAGGACGAGAGGCGTCCCTGACAACGCCGTCAGGCGATCAATTTCAGCGGCCTGAGAGACGGTCAGGATCTCGGGTCCGGGGTGCCACATTGACCATTCGCTCCTTCGGTTACCTGATGGCACTCTGTCCGGTGGCCCCCAACTCAAGCAGCGTCAGGCCGTTACCGCTGGTCTCGAGGACCGTCACCGACGCGTGCGCGGGGGCAAAACAGTGGACACGGTCATCCCCGATGGCGGCACCAACCGCAACATTGATCAACACATAATGCGAGAACACGGCGGTGTCGGACGACGTGCCAGCAAGGCACGCGATCGCATCCTGGCGCCATTGCCGGAGCAATGGATCAAGCGCGTCCCAGGACTGGGCCATGACCGCGCGCAACCAGTTGCCCCGATCCGCATGGGGGATAGCCCCGGGTGTCGGAATCTCGGAGACGGGCGGCGTGACCACCGGCACAAGCCCCATCAGCCGCGACAGTGGCGCGGCGGTTTCGGCAGCACGTCGCAGCGGGCTTGTGACAATTGCGGCAGGCTTGCGCTCCAGCAGACGCTCGGCAGCGGCATTCGCCTGGGCGTGCCCAAGCTCGGACAGGCCCGGATCGGGATCCGGGGACACTCCCCACGATCCGGTCGGTTCGCCGTGGCGGACGAGATAGAGCCTCGCCATGCTATTGCGGCACGAAGAGGTTGGTGGGCGAGCCGGCCGTAACCCGACCGCGGCGTCCCAGGCATTCGCGCTCCATCAGGTCCATCAGCGTCGCCTTGTCGTTGGGTGTGTGCGCGAGGAAGCGGTTCCCGTTGCCAAGGCGCCCCAAGATGATCCCGATCTTCGGTCCACTGCGGTCATGCATGACAGTGTAGGTCTCGATCGTCCCCTCCCCTTCAGGCTGGGCATCGACAATGGGACGGGCCATGGCGTCAAGCTCGGCCTGGTAAGTCTTCGGATCCTCGCGCTTCCATGGCCCCTTGACCGGCGTTGTGGAATAGATGCCGAGGGAATGCTTCGTCACATACCAGCCGTTTGCGGTGAGCAGCCCAAAGCTGCCGCGTCTGGCGCGCACCCGCTCCATCATCGTCACGATCGAGTGCATGACATAGTTGTTCCCGGCGCCACCGAAATAGGGCAGTCCGCCGGTGATCGTCAGCCCACGCGGATCGTCCTCGGCAAGTCCAAGCTCGCTGCAACCGATCTCCACCGCGGAAGGAAAGCAGGAATAGAGATCGAGGTGCTCCATGTCCGAGATCGTCTTGCCCGCCATGGCCAGCGCCTTGCGACCCATCATACGGATGGCCGGCGAGGAGTGGAAATTCACGCGTTCCGACACATTCCAGATATCGGTCGCATCAGCACAGCCGTGCAGATAGACCCATTTGTCTTCGGCGATGCCCAACGCGCGTGCCGTGCGCACATTGGTCATGATCACGGCCGCCGACATGTCGACCTGGATGACCGCGTTCATGTACTTGGTGTAGGGGAAACCGACATAGCGGTTGTTGTCCGACGGTGTCGCGATATCCTCGGGCGACCTGAATTTGGGGAACCACGCATGCGGATTCTGCGCCGCGACCTTCGAGAAGGGCGAGAACAGCCGCCCCAGCGCCAACTGATGCTCCTGCACCGACCTGCCCTTCTGGCCGCGGATCGCATTCTCGAACAGCGGATAGGTATTCACAGGAAAATACAGCGCATGGGCCTTCTCGATGTCATTTGAACCCTTGCGGTTGTCGCCGATGTCGATCGGACTGCCACCGGCATCTTCACCCCAGTTGAGCGCAAGCCCCTTGTTCAGGGCCCCGAGCAGCGTTGCCAGATCCTCGGAACCTGCAAGGAGCGCAACGGTGGTCTCGCCATTTGCGATAGCCTCGGCCGTGCGGTTGACGAGCCATTGGGGCGTATTGCCGCCGGCGCTCGTGTAATACTCGCGAGCCGCGCGCGCGCCGAGCCTGTTGCCCAGCGACCGGGGCGCATTCGTGTACTGGCCGATCGGCAAGCGTCCGGCTTCAGACGAATCTGCCGTGAAGCGAACCACGGAAATCGTGTCGATCAGCGCCTTCAATCCGTCCCCAGCACCCGTGTCGGCAAGCGCACGCTCGGACGCCAGTGCCAGCAATTGCATCGGGTCGAGGCTGTCCTCGAACTTGCCCGTTTGGGCCGTGCGCTGCGTGTACTGACCGCAGCCCACGAGGATTGGCATGTTATCGTCGATCATGGCTCGTTTCCGGTTGATGTCAGGCGTAATGGCGTTTCAGGCGCGCCACGGCATCCTCGAGAACGCGGCGCTGCTTGCAGAACGCAAATCGGATCAGCTTCTGACCGGGATCCTCGGAGTAGAACGCCGACAAGGGAATGGCGGCGACCCCCGCCCGCTCGGTCATCTGGCGGCAGAACTCGGTGTCGGTTCCGTTGAAGCCCAGGGCGCTGAAATCGGTCGTGAGAAAATAGGTCCCTCGCGCCGGAAGCGGCTTCAGCCCGATGCCGGCGAGACTGTCTGCCAGATAGTCCCGGTTGGCCTGAAACTCTGCCGCCAGACCCAGATAATAGTCCTCGCACTGCGCAAGGCCGTGGGCAATGCCGATCTGCAAGGCCGTCGGCGTGGTGAAGGTGATGAATTGATGCGCCTTCGCAACCACGGACACCAGTGCAGCATCACCCTCGACCCATCCCACTTTCCAACCAGTCAGCGAGAAGATCTTGCCAGCCGAGCCAACCCGAAGGCAGCGCGCACGCATGCCTTTGCGTGTTGCCAATGGCCGGTGCGCAAGCCCGTCATAGGTCAGGTGTTCGTAGACTTCGTCACAAATGGCGATCGCATCGAAACGTTCGAGATGGTCGGCGATCAGGCCAAGCTCGGTGTCAGAAAAGACCTTCCCGGACGGGTTCATCGGCGAGTTCAGGACCACCGCTCTGGTCTTCGTATTGAAAGCCGCAGCCAGCATCCCCTCCGTCAGCCGCCAGTCGGGTGCCGTCAGCCGTATGGGGCGCACCACGCCGCCCACCGCCTCCACAACCGGTCGATACGAGTCATACGCAGGCTCGAAGACAATGACCTCGTCACCGGGCTTCACGACAGCCATGATCGAGGCCGTCAGCGCTTCGGTTCCCCCCGATGTCACGACGACCTCCGACCGCCAGTCATAGTCCAGGTCGTAGAATTTGCGGGCATGGGCCGCCAGCGCCTGTCGCAGCGGCTCAATTCCCGGCATGGGTGGGTACTGGTTGGGGCCATCGCGCAATGCCTGGGCTGCACGCTCGCGAATCTCGAGGGGGCCGTCGGTGTCGGGAAACCCCTGGCCGAGATTGATCGCACCGTGCTGAACGGCCAACCCGGACATGACCGAAAAGATCGTGGTCCCGAGATTCGCAAACGTGGGGTTGAGAGGCTTCATCTGGGTCCCGCCATGCTATTGGCGGCACCTTGGCAAAGCGCCGGTTCAGCCGCAAGATGGCGGCACCGTGCCCACAGTTTGTGCACAGATGCCTGTTTGGTCGGCACAATATCGGATTTTCGCGTCCCTGCCCGAGGGATATGGTCCCCGCGGTCAACGTGAAGGGCCTAGGATGAAAAAAATCGAGGCGATCATCAAGCCGTTCAAGCTCGATGAGGTGAAGGAGGCCCTCCAGGAGGTGGGCGTCCAGGGAATTACGGTTACGGAAGCCAAAGGTTTCGGCCGACAGAAGGGCCACACAGAGCTGTACCGCGGCGCGGAGTACGTCGTGGACTTTCTGCCCAAGGTGAAACTCGAAGTGGTGCTGCCGGCCGACCAGGTCGAGCGCGCTGTTGAGGCCATCCAGCGCGCCGCGCGGACGGGACGCATCGGCGACGGCAAGATTTTCATTTCCTCTGTCGAGGAAGTCATCCGCATCCGTACCGGCGAGACCGGAAACGACGCGATCTGAAGCAGGAAAAGGACAACAAGCATGTCAAACGCAGATACCGTTCTGAAGAAAATCAAGGATGAGGACGTCAAGTTCGTCGACCTCCGCTTTACCGACCCGCGCGGCAAGTGGCAGCACGTCACCTTCGACCTGTCCCTGGTCGACAAGGACCTCTTCGAGACCGGCACGATGTTCGACGGCTCGTCGATCGCCGGCTGGAAGGCCATCAACGAATCCGACATGACGCTGCTGCCCGATCCGACCACAGCCGTCATCGACCCCTTCTTTGCGCAAAAGACCCTGGTCCTGTTCTGCGACGTGCTCGAACCCTCGACGCACCAGCCCTATGCACGCTGTCCGCGCTCGATCGCCAAGGCGGCCGAGAACTACATGAAGTCGGTTGGCGTGGGTGACACGGCCATGTTTGGCCCCGAGGCCGAATTCTTCATCTTCGACGACGTGCGCCACACGGTATCGATGAACAAATGCTCGGTCGAGATCGACTCGACGGAAGGACCCTACAATACAGGGACACAGTATGACGGCGGGAATCTCGGCCACCGCCCGCCCGTGAAGGGCGGCTATTTCCCCGTTCCGCCGGTCGACTCCTGCCAGGACATCCGCTCGGAAATGCTGTCGATCATGGGCGACATGGGCATCGAGCCGGAAAAGCACCACCACGAGGTCGCGCCCTCGCAGCACGAGCTCGGGTTCAAGTACTCGACGCTGGTCAAGACAGCCGACCGCATGCAGATCTACAAATATGTGGTGCAGCAGGTTGCCGCCGCGTACGGCAAGACGGCCACCTTCATGCCCAAGCCCATAAAGGGCGACAACGGTTCAGGCATGCACGTGCACCAGTCGATCTGGAAGGCCGGCCAGCCGCTGTTCGCCGGTTCGGGTTACGCCGACCTCTCGGAGATGTGCCTCTACTACATCGGCGGCATTATCAAGCATGCCAAGGCGATCAACGCGCTCACGAACCCGCTGACGAACTCGTACAAGCGCCTGATCCCGGGCTTCGAGGCGCCGGTACTGCTGGCCTACTCGTCGCGCAACCGCTCGGCATCGATCCGAATTCCGTTCGGCGCAGGTCCGAAGGCAAAGCGCATCGAAGTCCGCTTCCCGGATCCGGGTGCCAACCCCTATCTGGCCTATGCGGCCTTGCTGATGGCGGGCCTCGACGGTATCCAGAACAAGATCCATCCAGGCCAACCGATGGACAAGGACCTCTACGCTCTGCCGCCGGAAGAACTCAAGGATGTGCCGCAGGTTTGCGGCAGCCTGCGCGAGGCGCTCGACAACCTCGACAAGAACCGCGCCTTCCTGAAGCGCGGCAACGTGTTCAGCGACGACTTCATCGACAGCTTCATCGAG
>JBEIFU010000024.1:0-17092 GCA_040382295.1 Alphaproteobacteria bacterium | reverse complement strand
CACGGGAGTCGTTGACGACAAGCCAGACGGTCGGCTCGGTGTCCTCGCCCATAGAGTTTCCTCCGAGCCAGACCTTGAGGTCGTTGGTGATTCCCGTAGCGGAATCACCGACATCGGTCGTGTCGAGAACGATGTGGATCTCACCGTGGCACTTGTTGCCTTCGTATGGGTGGTTGATCGTCACTTGGAATCCTCCGGCATCTCCTCAAGCGTCACGGTTTGGACCTTGTCGCCAAGGTAGGCAAACAGATGCCCCATGCTCAGGCGCAGCGCGCGCCCAGATGCGCGGGTCGACGCCATCGCGCGGCGCGCGAAGTGGGGACGGTCTTTCCATGTCTTCTCGTCATCGGTCACGATTCCCGAGCCGCGCCCGATGATGGTGCCCGTCTCAAGATCAAGGATTTCAGCCGTGGCTTCCCAGCCCGTCACGCCGCCGCCGAAATCCACGCGCTTCACCTCGACCTCGCGGACGGTGTAGCCCATTGCGTTCGCAATCAGCGTCGCGCCGGCAACCTGTACGTAGGTCTTGCCCTGCAGCTGGATGGAGTAGCGCGAGAGCACCTGTGGCGCGAGCGCCTGGACAATGCCGACCTGGTGCCGCAGCGGCTCAAGCGCGGGGTTGGCGGCGGGCTTTGCCTTGGTCAGTTCAGTTGACATCGTCCCAACCTTCCTTGCCCGGCTCGCTGACGATTGGCAGCAGGACGGCGACGAGCATGAACACGCACGCAACCACGAACACGCCGAGAACGATGTAATCAAGCATCACGCGTCTCCTTCTGCTTGTTGCGGGAAATGAAGGCTTCCACGGCAAACCGAACCAGCACGGCACGCGATATCCCGAGCCGGCGCGCTTCCTCCGTGATAATCCTGTACGTCGATTCGCGCACCGAGATCGCGCGAGGCTTGGGCTTCTCTTCGTCGCTCATCCAGCAGCTCCAATACGATGACGGCGAGGCACTGGGCGTCGCCCGTCAGTGTTCCATGTTCCAACACGCGCCTACACAGGCTGCGCGCTTGCATCTCGAATCTCGACTTGTTGTCTTGCATTGTTACTCTCACTGTAACAATGTCGGCAGGATCGTCAAGGCACTTGAGCCGATTTCCCGCAACTTCCACAATTTTCGGAGATAGTCAGCGGTACGGCATTGTTGAGCGCCGCCTGCCGAGCCGAGCACGGTCCACAGCCCTTTCGACGCTTGCCCCACGGGGTCAGCCCGATCAGCCAGGCGACGGCATCGCCGAGCCCGCGCCACGGACCCTTGTAGAACGGGCAGCGGCGACACGCGCTCGCAGTCGGCCAGACGCCAAAGCGCGGAACCGCGCGCATCTCCATGCACTTCCCGCGCTGTAGGTTCTTGCATGGCTTCATGGCACGGTCACGGTCAACTGGGTGGAGAACGTGGTCACACTGTACCGCGGACCAAAGTTGTTGGCGTTGTAGTTCTGGCAACTGTTGCAGTTGGATGGACCGCAGCAGAATAGTTCATTTACAGGAACGGTGCCGCCGTTGTAGTTGTAGCAGTCATGCGATCCGCAGCATGTATTCACCGAACAAGTCTGCATGATGTAGTCGACCGAACTAAGTTGCTCATTTGGCAGCATCGTGCCTCCTGAGCATACATAGCAGTTGGGAAGGTCTAGCGGATTGGTGCACGAACCAGCGCCGATGGCAGGCGGGTCCGTGTTCGGGTCGATCAGCTTGCCGATTGAGTTGCACGCATTGAAGCGCGTGAACGATTGGTTGGTCAGGCACCCTCGGCGACCGAAGATCGACCCGCCGCGCGCGTTGTAGTAGGGTCCAACCGTGTTGTTGAAGTACGAACTGCAGGGACCATGCTGCAGCGCTGGCGCATTTGGCGGCGACGGGAATCTGCAGGCAAGGTACGCGCTCAGGTCTGGATACGCGTTCGATCCCGTGTCGGTGTCCGTGAACACGTCGCCATCCACGAACCAATCAAGGCGGGAGAACGCGTCGACGATGGGGAACTGGCACGGGTTGTCGCAATGGATCGAAGCGCCTGGATTGATGCCTGACGCGCTGGTGAGGTACGTTCGGCACAACTCGCGGTGGTTGCAATCGTAGATGCAGTTCACGTTGGGACAGCCAGCGCGGTTGATGATGCCGTCCGGCGGCGTCGAATACTGCCGCGTCCTGTCGCTGAAGCTCCACGTGCCTGATTGTGCATCAGACACCATGTAGCAAAGGCCGCTGTTGACAAGCTTCACTTGGGTGAGGTTCAGCCCGATGTCGCGTTCTTCCGATATCGCTCCGTTGCAGTAGGTCTTGACGTTGATGGAGATGGTGAGCCCCTGCAGCGTGGCGCGCTGCGGAAGACATGCGCACCACTGGTTGCAGTCGATCTGCCCAGCCGAACCACAGCAGCAATTCTTGCTCACCTCTCCTCCGCGAAGCTCGGCGGCACGCAGTACCAGCCTTCGGGAATCTCGACGCAGTTCGCGCCCAGCTCCCACTCGCCGTCAGTCATCACATAGATCCGCGCTCGCGTCGCGGGTCCGATCCTGATCGGACTTGACTCGGGAACGAGAACGGTTCGAGTGCAGCCACTCGCGTACGGAAGCACCGCCACGCTCGAGCAAAGCGCTATCGGGATCAGCATCGCGCGCAGTGCGGCGCGACAGATGATCGATGATCCCGAGCGCAAGCGCGGCGAGGAACCGCTCAAGCATCGCGCCCTTTGGCGTCCCTGGCAAAGATCAAGCCGATGCCCGCGAGGATCGCGGCGATGGCCGTAGTCCAGTCGGGCGTGGGCCACGTCGAGACGATGCCGCCGACGGCGGTGAGGATCGCGCCGATGCCGGCGAGGGTGGTCTTGCCGTTAGTCAAGGTCAAGCTTCCTTTCGATGCGGGAGATCCGTTCCCCGTGCGCCGAGAACTCGCGGCGCAGCTCGAAGAGCTCGCGGTCCATCTGGTTTAGCTTCATCATCACGCGCACCGTCGATCCGACGATGGTCGCGATGATGGTGAGGGCGGCGGCGATGTCGGCGAAGGGCATGGCTATTCCGTGATTACGTACCCGCCGACTGCCGGACCACTGACCACTTGCTGGAACCACAAGGTAGCCGGGTCTGCGCCGCTGAAATTGTGGTTGCCGGTGCTTAGGTACGTTCGTCCTGCGTCAGAGTTGGTGGTGTTGAAGTAGACGGCGCCGCTGCAATTGATAAAGACCTTTTGCCCGAAGGTATTCAGCGAGGATGTGGTCAATCGTTGCCAGCTCGCACTGACGCTGATTGATGGTAGCACGGTGATCTTGGATGCCATTACTTGGTCGCCTCCGGCGTGACGTAGTAGGAACCCTCAAAGGCGCGCGTCACAACGCCGTTCGAGGTCTGCGTGTATTCGATGTCGTAGACGCCCTGCGAAGGCGCAGTGAGTCCAGCCGTGGTCAAGGACGCGACGTTGCAGCTAAGGTTGGTGTGCTGCCCTTGGTGCACGGCGGTGAACGTGTTGATCGTCAGCACCGTGGTGGTGCTCGCGTGCTGCGGACGGAACTTGGCGAGGAACGTGTAGCCAGTGGCGAGATTCTTGTTGTCGATCTGCCACGTCTGCACGAAGTTCGCGCCTTGGTAGATGACTACGTCTAGTTGCTGTGACATGGTTTATCCAAAGCAAAGCGTGCGCACGCGAACGAAGCCCGCGCCGCCAGCGCCACCAGCGCCGCCCGCGGTCGTGCCATTGCCACCGCCGCCACCACCACCGCCGCGCACAGCTGCGCCGCCAGCGCCGCCCGCGCCCGCGGTTCCTTGACCTCCGCCACCGGCACCGTTGCCGAATCCCGTGATCGAATCGAATCCGCCTGCGGTTCCCGCGACACCCGTAGCGCCGCTGGCGCCGCCTGCGCCGCCACCGCCGTATGCAATGGAGTTTCCAGAGGTCACATTTCCAGTCGCGGCTATTCCTCCGGCTGCTCCCGCTCCAGAGGTCGCGCCGCCACCTCCGGCCGCCGGTCCCATCGGCGCTCCGTGATGTCCGGCAAGCCCTGGGTTTCCGCCGGTTCCAAACATACCGAAACCACCGGAAGCACCCATATTTTCTTGAATGGACACAAACTCGGGCGTCGATCCGCCGTAGAGATCGACGCTATTCGCGCCGCCAGCTGCGTATAGAAGCGTTCCAAACGAACTTACCGATCCACTCGACGGCGAGTAGATGTCATCAGGCGCTCCGCACGTAACGGATACTGTGGATGACAACGCCGATGCAAGGAATGTTTTGTTTGCAATCCGTCCCGCATTTCCACCCACACCACCTCCGCCTATCGCTCCGGCGGCACCATTCGAACCCGCACCGCACATGGTGACCTCGACCCACAGCGCGTTCGCGGGCTTGGTCCACGTGCCTGACGCGGTGAAGTCCTGCGTGTTGACGGTCAAGGTGCCGCCGCCGCCGACCTGGACGCCGCCCGCGGTGGTTCCGTCGCCGATGTACAACTGCTTGGTATCGGTGGTGTAGATCGGCTCGCCTTGCACAGGCGTGATCGTGGTGCGGTCTGCGTTGGTGCCTCGGCGGATTCTCAGCGGCATGTCAGTAGGTTCCGTAGTCGGTGGTTGCCGTCACTGGGTTCGCGTAGGTCTGCTGGTCGTTCTGGTTGACGGGATCGTAGAACTGCCCGAAGTCATCGAACGTGATGCCGCCGTAATCATAATCTCCCTCGGGCGCGTCAAGCTCGCCGCCCTCAAAGATTAGGTCCGAAGGCATTAGGAACGCGCCGTAGTCATCGTCAGCCAACAGCGGATTTCCGCAATCGCCGTCGATGGCCTGCGTGTTCACGATCATGTAGATGCACGTTCCGTTCGACGCCCACCAGGGCAATGCCATGACGATGGTGTCGATCGGGATCGGCTTCGGAAGGAATCCTTGCGGGATGTTCGACTTGGCGACACCGTACGACACGTAGTCGAACGCTGCCGAATTGCTCATTTCGGATACCGACAGACCCGTATAGCTCGCCGCGTTGACTGAAAGGGCTGGGCTGTACGGAGACGTGCCACCCATCGTCGCCTCGCGCAGCGTGTACAGGTACCTGTAGTAGCTCCCGCCGATCAACGAGAAGTTCGTCACCCGCATGAGCTTGTGCTGGATTGGATCAGGGGTGCGGAGATCGCGACCGGACCTGTTTACGTCCAGCACCGACGCGCGAAGTTGCCTGTCAGATGACCTCATCCCCACCATCCGTCGATTGTTCTGAGCCGCCAACTCGGGTCAAGCGTTCCGCTGACATTGAAAATGTCGTTGAAGTTGATTGCTGTCCGCGCTGGACGCACCCACTTCACCACAGACGGAGCGCCGCTTGCGTTGAGCTTTGGGTATCCCTTCTCGTCCGATTCGCAGACTTGCTCGAGATGAAAGAACGGATCGAATAGGAACTCAAAGATCGTCTCGTAGAACGGGTAGCCGTTGCTGCCCTTCTGTGCCGTGACGCCTTCGCAAATCAAGGTTCCAACCGGGCAGCCGGCAAACGCATGGCTGTTGATCTTGTTGATGTACGTGCTGAATCCGGTGACGGCATACAGCATCGAATCCACGCTTGCATCCAGCGTAAGGCGAACGCGCATGTGCACTTGATTCACCTGGATGGAGATCGGCTGGGTGCCGTTGCTTGCAGCAGTGCCGCCGATGTCGGCGCTGGCGTTGGTGTTGCTCGGCTGCACCGACCAGCCGGTGCGGTAGATGTTGGTCGCGCGCGTGCGCGAGTTGTATTCGGTGGAAGACGGCAGCACGAAAGCCAGCGATTCGCTGGCAAGGTCATCCATGTACAAGGTCGACCATGTCACGGTAAAGATGATCGCCTTCGATCCTGCCGCCGTTCGGTAGGTCACGCTTTGGCAACCAAGAAGCTGTTCCCACGTCATTCCCGTGGGCACAGACCCAGGCGGGACGTAGGGCGCGTTGATCGTCGGGATATGTCCCTCGGCTTGGATTGCGGCGATCTCCGTATCGATGGTGATGAAACCGCCGTCCAATTTATGGACGGTGATCGTCTGCGTGATCGTGCGGGGCTGTCCCAGTTCGCCGATGCGGACATCGACGCTGTTCATGGTCTTTGCGTAGGTCGGCATCAGATTGTGGCCATGTTGATCTTTTCAAGGATGACGCTGTTGCGCACAAGGAACTCAGCAATCCCACTGAGGGGCGCTTCGATGCCCGCCCACGGCTCTGCTTGCTCTATGCGCTGTTGCTCGCGGATCGCGCGGTTGATGTCCTTTGCGCGCGACTCGCCTGCGGTCGCCAATTCAGCCTCCATGCCGGAGATGGGAAGGCTCTTCCCTGCAATCACCGCGCCTGTGTAAGCGGCGACCTGGCTGCTGAACTCGTCCAGGCTTCTGGCGATGTAGCCGACGGTCGATTCGTCGGCGCCGGTCGCGAACCCTCCAGTGAACGCCTGCGCAAGGCTAGGCGTCTTCGCGCGCTGGGCCTGCTGTTCCATGTCTGCAAACCGCTTCAGAAGCTCGGAATTCGCGGCAAACGTCTGCGTGCCCGTAGCGTTGAACTGCTTGAGCGCGTCGCTCGCGCCCTTGGTTTCGTTCTCGAATATCTTGACCATTCGCGACGCCGCGAGGAACGGCGCGAGCCCTAGTCCGATCCCGATTGCGCCGGCACCGAACCCGCCGCCAAGACCGCCAAGACCGCCAAGAACGCCGCCGGCAGGACCAGCGCCGAGCGCGCCAAGCCCTGGCATCATCGCCGTCCTGATCTTTCCGATGCGCGCCGCGCTGTCGGCGACTGTCTTCTCGACCTTCTTCATCGCCGGCGCTACCTGATCCGTATGGACGGTAACGGGAATGTTCAGCGTTGTCAGTGCGCTCATGCGGTGCCTCGCCTTGTCTCAACGATTGCGCGTCCTACGGCTTTGTTCATAAGCCCGCGGATGATCTGCTTGCCGACCATGCCCGCCTTGAAGAGGTAGTGCCGAGCATACTGGCTTTGAAAGGTGCCCTTGTATCCGCGGACGCCTCGACGCCATCCGCGGCCACCGCCGCCCGTCGAGCTCACCTGGCTGATCTTGCTAGCGCGTTCCTTGATGGTGCGCACATGCGGCTTGCCGTTTCGATAAACCGTGATCTGCTTGGTGAACGCCTCGCCCCTGGCAATGCGCATGTTCTTCGTGCCGATCTCGCGGCGGGCAGTGTTGCCGCCCTTCCCGCGCGGGAAGGCGTGCCATCCCACCTCCATGAAGTGCGCCTTCCACCCCACGTAAGGCGAGTACCGCCCAAGCCGCTGTTCTGCTGGCACGTTCTTGACTTTCTCGGCCTTCACGCCGACCGCAGCCCAGACCGCCCGCTTGTAGGTCTTGACCTTGTAGAACAGCTGCTTCTTGGTGCGCTCTGCGTTCTTCCACGCGAACCCGCGCGCAGCCTTGCGGACGGCCTGCGCCCACGGACGCAGCGCGTCTTTCGCGATGCCCTTGCGGAGGTTCTGCGGGAAGCGCTTTAGCACCGCCTCAAGCCTGCGGATGCTGTCAGTGTCTATGGACGCGGTCATGTACCCCGCCCCGCGGGCGGTGGTTCTTCCCGGCGAGTGCGTCAAGCTTGCCGCGGATGCCTGTCCAGTCGGGAATCTCAAGCGCGCCATTGATAAGTACCACGGACATGGAGTCGAGATCGGTGCTCATCCATTTCAAGGCGCAGTCCAGCACCGTGCGCTGCGCCTTGGTCAGTCCCGGCCTTCCTCGTATAGGAGCTCGCATTGCTTGCCGATCAGCTGCACCATCCGAGCGTCGCACCCTGCGACCTCGTCTGCCGACGCGAACACTGGGCGACCGTCTTCGATCAGATGCCGCCATACCAGCCACAGGTACAGCCGCTCGGGCGCGCGCTTCGATTCCTCCAGCGCCTCAAGCAAGTCGAGCGCGCTGGGCCGCTTGAGCGTGACGGAGTGGCCGTCGATGTCGACGGTCTTCGGCTTGAGGGTAAGTGCGTCGCGGATGCTCATGCAATCGTCACAGGATTGGCACTTGCCGATGCGGCTGTGGTGTACTGGAACTGCACATTTGCCCGGACGACACTCTGAGCTTGTGCGGTGATCTCGTACGACGTCACGAACGCATCCCCCGTCACGGTGGTATTGGCTTCAAGAGTGATCACAAGTGATCCCGCCGCCGTAGCCGTTTGGATGTCCCCGAGCATCGTCCAATGCGGAGCATCGTCCTCATCAAAGAACAGGTCGAGCGTGGCAGTCGCGCCCGCGACGCCCGCAATGTACTGCTGCGTCGGTGTTCCGATGGGGGTGATATCCAAAGCCGGTCGCGTCACGCTAATGGAAACAGAACCCACGGCTGGGACCGCAACACCCTTCCAAGTTAACGATGTTAGAGCTGCATTGATTGCCATTGGTTAGTCCCTGTAGTAGATGTCGATGGACGCCGTGACCTCGGCGGGTTCCTGTTCATCGCCCTCGCCGACCACCGCAGCCGACGTGGTATGCCCGTTCCAGATGACCGCCTCGAACTCGGCGATGTTGTACTGTCCTGCGCCGCACGCGACCTTGAGCGCGGGCAGCACGTCGAGCGCAGCCTTTGTGGTCGCGGCGATGATCGTGATCTCGACCGAAGCAAGCCAGAGCTTTGCGCCGCCTGAGATCGACTGCTGGACCACGTTCGTCAGTTCGTAGGTGATCGCGGGCAGAATGCCGTCCTGCAGCCTGTAGCCGTGGGAGATGCGCGCCGCGGGGATCGCGTTGGTGATCCCAGAGTACGACGCTATCATCGTCCGTACGTCCTGTTCGATGTTTACGCCAGGCATTAGTTCACCTCCGTGCACTGGATGACGGCGACTCGGTCGGCTTCATCAAGGTTCTGGATGGCGTTGATCTTGAGCGAGCGCCCGCGGACGGTCAGCCGGCAGACCTCGGATAGGTTGATGTTCTCGACCGCCTGCCAGCGCGCGCGTATCTCGACGTTGCGGACCACGGCGACGCCATCTGCGTAGCTTTGCTCCGTGGCGCTTTGCTCGCGGATGTCGCATCGGAACGTGCCGATGTTGCTCCACGTGGTCGTGCGCATTCCGATGGCGTCGAGCGTGTTGCTCGGCTGCGATGCCGTCGCGGTCCATCGGAGATTGCCCCCCGATATCATCGGATTCTGCTCCCGGTGCCGATGGCCGAGATGATGTACTCGACGGACATCGGCACGACGTTAAGCCCGATGGGCTGGAACGCCTCGGGATTGTTGTACCAGGCGCCGACGAGCGCGATGATCGCGTGGACGATCTCATTCGGCACGTAGTCGTATCCGGCGGTGTAGTTCACCGAGATGGCGGTGCCTTCGTACGTTGCTGGTTCCTCGAGGAAGCGGATGCGGACCATCGGTCCGTCCGTGCGGTCGATCCAGTAGTCGCCCGCTGGCATCGTGGTCAGGACGTTGGATCCGTTGTAGTACGTAACGCTGGTCAGACCGACGAACGGATGGTCTGGCAGCAGCGTGTCGGTGAACTTCGCGAGGTACAGCGTCTTATCCGTCGGCGCGAGCGTGACCTCGCACTTGCGCTCTATGAGCGAAGCCGCCGCCTCGCGGAGGCGGATCAGATCGACATCATCATCGTCGTAGTCGATCTTGAGCGCTGATTTGATTGTCGAGAGCGGAATGCTCATGTAAACCCACTGGCCGCGTTTCCGCGGCGAGTGGGCGAGGAGTGGAGATGATTAGCTGGCGTTCGGCGCCCAGATCGCCGCGAATGCCTGCGGCAGCAGGATCTTCGAATCCGTGCGGAGCCACATGTACACCGTGGTGCGCATGTTGGCGGCGCCGCTGTACGGGTCCATCATCGTGTTGAGGCCGACGCGGTCGAAGATTCCGAAGTAGTTGAAGTCGCCGACGATGAACATAGCGGAGCCGCGCACGTTCGCGCCGGTGCCGGTCTGTGCCGCGGTGCTGGGGACGTACTCGCCGATGTTGTAGGGAATGCCGTAGATCGTGCCAGGAGCTGGCGCCGTAAGCGCGTTCCCGTTCGCGGCGAAGCCCTGCGGAAGCCAGATGTACTCGTTGTTGAGCTTGATCTTTCGGAACGCGCGGATTCCGCTGTCGGAGGTCAGGATGCGGAACCGCGGAGAGGTGCGGTACTGGGGAGGAACGGCATGGACGCAATCGATGATGTTGTCGGCAGTGATGTCCGCAACGGTCTGGTCCTCGGTCAGCGCCACGCCCTGGTTGATGATGCGTCCGGAGTTGGTGGTGCTATTCCACGCAGTGGAATTGGTAGCGCCGATTCCCTGCGGCTCGGGGACCGTTGCGCCGGTGTTTCCGACCGTGTACGCCTGGTCACATCGGCGCGCGAGCGCGATGGCAAACCGCTCGGTGACCCAGTTCACGACGCTGCCGATGTCGCTCGACCCGATGGCATCGTCGATGAATTCCTGGGACATGGTGTTCGCCGCAACCACCTTGCGGGGGACAACCGACACAGCGTCGAACGTCGGGTCGGCGGCGGTTACTCCACCTTCTTCGGCGACGAAGTTGGCAGCGGGCAGGCTCGCCTCAACGGTGATCGTCCGATTGGAGTTGATCGTCTGCACGTTGGAAATCTGACGCAGCACCGACGCCTGGTACATGCGGTTGATGATCATGCGCTCCATGTCGGTCGGCACCGGCGCGTTGGTCGTGCTGCCCTTGGTGAGCACGCGGAGCTCGGCGGCGTCGCCGGTGCAAACGGCTTTGCACCAGCGGTAGTTGGCTTCCATTGCCTGATCCGGCGAACGGAAGTTGGCGCGCGGCTCAAGGGTCGGCTGAGACTCAAGCTTCGCAAGCCGCGACTCAAGCGCCTTGTTCTGCGCGATCAGCTCGGCGGACGTAAGGTCGGCATCCATCTTGGCGAACTTCTCGCGCTCTTCGCCGCTGCCGCGGGCATCGACGCTCTGCGGCGCGCGGCCAGTGCGCGCCTCATAAGCCGAAAGCGACTTGCGGTACTCGTGCGTGATCGACTGAAGCTCATTCAACTCATCGGACATGGTCTGTCATCCTTCGGAAATGAAGTGCGAGCCGCAGATAGGCGGCTTCCGTGTATGCCGCGGAAACGCTCCGCAGGCTCGAACTGGTCTGGGGGTAGGCGGCGTCCTGGACGATGGACACCTCGACAAGCTGCGCGCGCTTCACAAGGCGCTGAGAGCGGTCCTTGTTCCAGCTGTCCTCGCTGACGTAGAAGCCGAATGACATCTCGCCGCTGAGGTCGCCGCGCTCAAGGAGCGCGCGGACATCGTTGCCAAGCGTTGTCTCTGGCAACGTCGCATCAAAGGCAAGCCCGTTGCGGTCGCTGCGGAGCTTGAGCGTGCCCGAGCGCGTCCGCGCGAGCGGCATCGACGCGTCGTGGTTGTAGAAGAGCTTGACGTCGGCGCCGCTCGACAGCGTCTCGTTGAACGCGCCAGGCGCGATCCGCTCGACGAACTTGCGCCCGTTCTCAACGATCTCGCGCGAGTCCTGCCCGTATACGGCGGCGTAGCCCGCAAGCTTGCGCCCGTCGATGGATTGCTCGGCTGCGGTGAAGTCTCGTCTAGAAATCATTGGGAGTCCCCGCGCTTTCGCTTGTGTCGTCGCCGATGTTGGTCGAGCCGCCGCCTGCGCCGACGTTGAGCGCGAGCGTGGGCGTGTCGAGTCCAGGCAACGGCGCAAGGTCAAGCTCCTCGCGCGCCTCGTTGCGCGTCATTACGCCAGCCTCGACGGCGGTGCGGAGCGCGGCCATCGTCTCTGCCATGCCTGGGCGCTGCAGATCATCGACATCGAAATACACGGATTCACCGGTGCCGGCGAGTTTTCCCTTGATCTCGCTCGCCCAGCATTCGATCCATGTGCGGAGACAGCCATCGACATATTGTCGACCTGTCCACTCAAGCGATCCGTATGCGTTTCCGCTTCCTGCTTGACCGAGATACAGCCCGGGTACGCCATAGATTCGGCACACGTCGTCGATGCTGTAGTCGCGCGCAGCCTGCAGGCCAGCATCGTCAAGCGTCGAGCTGATCCGCTCGATGCGCATTCCCTCGGCAAGCACCAGCGGCTTGCCTGTGTTCGACGTGCCCGCGTGCTTCGCCTCGTAGTCCGCCATGACGCGCTGGCGCGCCTCAAGCGAAAGCGGTCCAGGATGCACAAGCGCGATCTTCGGGTTGCCTGCATTGCTGAACGCCTTGAGCGCCATGTCTTCCTGCGCGGCCATGAGCTGCAGCGACGTGCGGCACAGGCTCACGGGCGATTCGCCCCAAAGCCCGTTTACATTCGGCGCCTTCAGATGGAACACTTGGTCGGCGGTCAGGTCGCCGTACAGGCGCGTCTTGTAGATCGGCTCAGGTCCATTCAGGTCGAGCGAGACGCTGTCAGGCTCAAGCAGGATCAGCTCAAGCAGCTCGCCGCCGCGCGTCTTGTTGATCGCTGCAAATGAATTGCCGTAAAGCAACACTTGCATCGTCATCGCGCGTCGGAACTCGAATGCCGACATGTAGCGGCTCGGCGACTTGAGCAGAGAGTCCGCGCCTTGCGCGGAAACCTCGCATTCGATGCGAGCGATGTCGCCAGCGATCAGGGTGACCGCGCGATACACGGGCGTATACCGCAGCGCGTTCGAAGGGCCGACGAATGGGATTGCGCCCGACGATTCCTGAAGGATCGTGGCGCTGTACGGACCGACGAACAGGCGGCGGAGGAAATCCCTTACCACGCGCGCATTGTTGCCGCTCCTAACACCTAACGCCCGTCCTAAACCTCGGATTCATAACAGGACGCGCGCTTGCCGCCCCAGCAATGGACCGCGATGATCCCAGCAACCAGCGGGTCAATGATGCAGTTAGTACGGGACTTGACGGGTCGGATGTTCCCGTTTCGGTCCTGCTGCGCCGCGGCCTCGGCGCACGCGCGGCGCATGATCGGATCGTCGCCGATGACCAGCTTTCCTCCCGCCCACAGGTTCTGCCAGAGCTGGCATCCTGGTCCGAACGTGGCGATGCCCATTCGGTAGGCGGTCATCGGAATGCCGTCGGCCTCGCACGCCTCGACCAAATACTTGCTTCCCCAAGCGTCGTAGCCTACTGCCCGCAAGTCATACTCTTGCCTGAGATGTTCGAGCGTAGCACGGACGCTCTCGTAGTCGATTTCGCGTCCAGGCGTAAGGGTGATCCGTCTTTCCGCTGCCCACGTGCGCACTGGCATTCGGTAGTCGAGTTCCCGTTGGTTCACGTCGGCATTCGGCCACCAGTAGTGACCCTTCAAGGCAACGCGCCCATCGTCAAGCGGGATGGCAAGCACCAGCGCGGTCATGTCCAGCGACTTGGATAGGTCAAGGCCAACCCACGCCGGGCGACCTTTCAAAGCCTCGAAATCAGGCGTCTGGCTTCCCGGCCATAGCTGCATATCAAGCCAGCCGCCCGTATTTTCGTCGGTCCGCGCACAGTGGTAGCGGATGAACTCGGATCGCCCAATGGGGCTGCGCTTCATGGTGTTCCAGCTGCGGCGCAGCGACACGCGGTCGGGCTGCCCGTACTGCATCGCAGGATTGGCCTTCGGCCACGCCGCCTCATCGTCGGGAGTGTCCGCTGGGTCGATGCCGTAGAGCGCGGCGAACACCGAGTCATCTTCGACCTCGTTCCGCAGGATGCTCTCGGCGCTGGCGACCATCTCGCCGTAGATGTTCTCGGGGTTCGCGCCGGGCGTGGTAATGATCAGGCCGAGCGATTCCTTGCGCTTGCTGCCCGTGGTCAGCAACTTGGTGAGGAACCGTCCCTTGAACTCAGCCGCTTCGTCGGCGATCCAAAATGATGGGTTGAGTCCGTCAAGCGCGCGCTCGAGCGCAGGCAGTCCGGTCATCAGGCAATCCCGCGACTTGACCTCAATGCGGTCCCAAAGCACATCCACTTCCTCGCGGTCCTGCCGGCGGATCATCGTCCGCGCCGTGTCAAGGCAGATCGCGGCTTGCTCTTCATTGTTGGCGATCACATGGACGCGGCGACCGTCTCCTAGCAGCAAATCCCACAGCGCAAGCCCTGCCGCAAGCGTGGTCTTGCCGTTGCCGCGGGCGACCTGGAGTATCGCCAGCTTGGTGCGCCGCCTGCCATCCGCTCGGTAGCGCCAGCCCCATAGGTTGGCGATCACCCAGCTTTGCCACGGGTGAAGCTCAAAGGTCTTGCCGCTGTCATCGCCGACCAGCGTGAGCGTCGAGAAGTGCCCTTCGATCCGCGCGACCGTCTCCCAATCCATGTAGATATCGGTTCGCTGGATATCCGAGCGCCACCGGCGCATCGCGGCGTATATCCAGCGGCCAGCAACAACGCGGCCCTCTTCAACGGAGTTGACGTATCCATCTACCTTTGCCGCGATGTTCTGAAGATCCACGCAGATAGCGTATCAATCGGCTTCGCAGCCATACAAATCGGCGCAGGATCGCCCGTGAATTTTTTGAGACTGCGGACGGGCACCATAGCACGCTAAAAACGAGGTTTTTAGCCCCCTCCCCCACCCACATTTTTTAGCCAAAAAAGCGGTTTTTATCGCGTACCTAACGCGTACCTAACGGGCACCGTACGCATCGTTATGCAGCGCGTGATGGCACGAACGGCACAGCGTGGCGAGGTTGGTGACGTCTAAGGTGCGCTCGGGCGCGACCTGACGCGGCACGACATGATGCACTTCCTCACCTGGACGCCCACAGCGAACGCACCACGGATGGTTGCGTATCCATTGGCAGCGGAGGTTGGTCCATGCTTGGCCCTTAAGCCTGTTCGGCTTGGGCTTCATGTGCCGGCTGAACGGCGGGCTGTGCTCAAAGTGCTTCCGTGGCATCCATTGCCCCAGCGATCAGGTCTTGCCGCTTGATTCGGGCATAGGCGGCTGCGTTGGAATCTGCAGCCCATTGGTCGAGCGTCTGGATGACCAGCCACGGGCGTCGGTTCTGACGCAGGCAGATGATCCACGGCTTTCCGTGGCAATCTATGGACACTTGATCAAGCCACTTGTCCATTCGGATCTGTTCGGTCCTCTTGCACTCAACGTGCAAGGCGAGGCCATCCACGAGAAGATCGGCTGCGTCGCCGGATTTCCCGCTGTATTGCACGGTGCGACGGGCCATCATTCCAAGCCTGACAAGCTCGTCAGCTAGCTCGCGCTCGCCCACGGCGCCCTTGGCACGGCTATTCAAGGGCATCGTAAAGCATCCTCAAGCAGCTTCTGGCATCGCCCGATGGTTTCCTGCTGGTCCGCTATGACCTTTTCGGCGCGGCGGATGAGCTGGTCTTGTGCGTCGATGATGGTGCGAAGGTGGCCCAGTTCGGCGTTCTCGACGGTGAGCCGGATGTTCTCGCGGCGCAAGGCGGCGATCAGCTCCGCATGTTCAGCGTGCACGTGATCTCCCTTCAATCTGCAGGGCGATTTTGACGGCTTCGCAGTAGATGCAAAGGCTGTGGGTAGGGCATGAATGCCCGTCAATCAGCTTCATGGAAAGCACGCGTTTGGCAAGCAGCTCGGCGACCGACACCTTGTGCATGGCGTCGAGCCACCCTTTCCGGTACATCTCAAGCTGCCTGTCTTGGTGCGGTCCCTCGCGAAACTCGACGCTTCGCTCCGGCTGCATGTTCCGAACGTCGCCTTCCTGCCGCTCGGCCCACTCGAAGTCCGATTCACGCCGTGACATTGATGTTGCCTCCGAGCTTCTCGACCTCGCGGCGGAGCTTCTCAATCAGCTGGACGTAGCCGAAGCGCTCCATCTCCTCCTGCTTCATCTTGAATTCCCGCTCACGGTCGTACGCGCGCGACGCGAACGGCGGGTGGACGCGATAGCACTCCACGTCCTGACCCGCCGCCGCCCTGAGGCAAAGCAGCCGCCATTGACGCGTCCCGGTTCGCCAGCCGTAGTCTGCGTACTTTCGTTCGCACTCGGCCTTGAACCCGTCAGGCAACGCTTCGTATGCCTCACGCTCTGCGCGTTCGTCGTGTTTCCATCCATTGTCGTCCAGCGTTTTCGCGGGGGCAGAAGCGCCCTTAGGCGCTTTCTGTCCCCCGCGCGGATGATCTTCGGCAAGCTTCTCGTAGATCGCCATGTACTTGAGCATGTAGAAGCCCTTGTACGGCTTCCGCTGCGCGTAGACCTCAAGCGCTTCGATTGCGACATCGAAGTCGAGCGAGGGCAGCTGCTGGTTGATGATGCTCAGCGCGCTGTGCGGGAGATTCACCGCGAACAGCGCTTCGCGCTTTTCGTGCCATTGCTTCATTTGTCGTTCGTCCATCGGTAGACCCTCTGGCGGGCGGGCGCAGACAGGAGCGGTTTACGCTGGTACCGGACGTCGCTTCGCGTTTGGCTACGCGACGCCACCAGCGTACCCGCCCTGTCAAGCCCCCGCAAGGGGGGGGTATGGGGGGGGATTACGCTTTGAAACGCGATGGGCGCACCGCCGACCCGGCGCCTGACCATCACACATTCAGTCCAGTTAGCCTTAGCTCTGGTTCCCTAGTCGGTTAGCCACACGCGGTGCAGGTGCTTGCCGTTGACAGAACGCATCTTGTCATAAGCAGTGGCGCGACCTCGTCATTCGCAGGACGGGTACTGTCGCGGCGCCCTTGCCGCTGACTCCAAGGCCTGTGGGAAGTTCGTTTTCACGGGAGTCGCCTAAAACCCCAGGCGGGGGCGGGTGTTCCCCCGCCCGGGGCGTTGGGGGAATGGCTCAGGGTGCTGGCGCGCGCTCGGCTTCAAGCTCAGCGACGCGCGCGCGCAGCCGTTCGATCTCGTCGGCGGCTGCTCGGAGGTCATTTCGAACCTCCGTATCCGGGCAACGCTCGTTCAGCCAATCGGACCAGACGCGCAGCCGCGCCACGATGTCGTCACTCATCGGTGGTTTCCTCGACCGCGCGCCACTGGTCGAGTCCGACCTTGTGCGCCGCCTCGATCATGTCGCAGATGTGGCGCAGCCGCTTGGTTGACACGCTGAACATGCAGTCGGTCATGCCGTCGGTCGTGCGATGGTGGCGGTCACGGGAGTCGTTGACGACAAGCCAGACGGTCGGCTCGGTGTCCTCGCCCATAGAGTTTCCTCCGAGCCAGACCTTGAGGTCGTTGGTGATTCCCGTAGCGGAATCACCGACATCGGTCGTGTCGAGAACGATGTGGATCT
>JBEIFU010000023.1:0-17606 GCA_040382295.1 Alphaproteobacteria bacterium | reverse complement strand
TCGGTATGGACAATGCTCGCCTCGATCTGGGCGGCTCTGGTCTGACGTTCGAGGACTGGTCGGTTGCCGTTCAGGGTATCGCTGGTGCGACGTACCGTCTGGGCAATCACTGGGATCTGACGGCGAACTATCGCTACCTCGTGACCGCTCCGACCAAGTTCGACCTGGCGACAGCGGGTATCGAGGAGAACATCCGCAAGCACACGTTCACCATCGGTCTGCGTTACGGCTACAACGAGCCGCCGGTTGAGGCTGCGCCTCCGCCGCCGCCCCCGCCTCCGCCGCCGCCTCCACCGAAGCAGTTCATCGTGTTCTTCGGCTTCAACAAGTGCAACATCACGGCTGAAGCTGACGCCGTCCTCTCCGAGGCCGCGGCTGCTGCGAAGTCGTCTGGCGCTGCCGCTGTCCGCGTCGTCGGTCACACGGATACGTCGGGTTCGAATGCCTACAACCAGAAGCTGTCCGAGTGCCGCGCCAATGCGGTCAAGACAAACCTGGTTGGCAAGGGCATCGGCGAAGGTGCGATCTCGACCTCGGGCAAGGGTGAAGCCGAGCTCATGGTCCAGACGGGTGACGGCGTGAAAGAGCCGCAGAACCGTCGCGCCACGGTTGACATGAACTAACACCGGAGAAATCCGGGTTGGACTGAAGGGCGGGAGAGCAATCTCCCGCCCTTTCTGTTTTGGGGTTTACCTGTTCGGTCCCGAAGCGACCTGACGGAGCATGGCCCTGAAGCGCCGGTCGCGCTTGAGGTGCCACTCGCGGCTCATCGCGGCTCGGCGACTGTGGCAAGCTTCGGCGTAGAGCAGGCGCCACTGGCGGCCGCGCGTGAATTTTGCGCCCTTCGCTGTGTTATGGGCCTCGAGCCTCTGTGCCAGGTCGGTGGTCCAGCCGACATAGGTCACGACCCCGCGGGTCCCGCTTGTGGCAATGACATAGACAAAACATGACGGGCGCCGGGGTTTGCGCCCTGCGCGCCCGCGCGTGGCCGTCGGCCTGACATGTCCCTTTGGCACTGGCGTGACCCTCAGCAACTGCCTGATCCGCGATATGCAACGAATTGCATCGGCTGGGAACCCCGGCCGGCCATTACCCGGAGAAAACTCAATGTTGACACACGCCGAGATCGAGGCGGTCTGTACCCGCCTGCGCGCCCGCGATCGCGCGGAACTGGCCTGCTACGGCTGGACTCCTGCCGACGCGATCACGGCGTTCCTGCAGCCGGCCGTCCTGGCGCGGGCCTTTCACGACATGCATGGCCCGCAGGCCCTGATTGCCTTCCATGCGCTCACGCCGGCGACGCTCGCCGTCTCGCTGATGGCTACCGACAGGTGGCATCACGTGGCACGGCGCGTATTCCGGTGGGGACACGTGAGCGCGCAACCCCTGCTGCTGGCGAACGGCTTCCTGAGGGCCGAGTGCCGCACGCTTGAGGGTCACGCCGATGCCATTCGCTTCCTCGAGCGCCTGGGCTTCGTGCGCGAATGTCCTGTCCCCCTGTTCGGCGCCACTGGCGCCACCTTCATCCAATATGCCTGGAGACTGAACGATCATGTGCCTCTTCAAATCACCCAAGATGCCTCCGCCTCCACCGCCGCCACCGCGTCCTGAAACCCGGCAGGAGGAGGACCTGCGCGAGCGACGGCGTCTCGTGCGCCGCCAGGGCCAATACATCTCGCCATTTGCGGTGACACCGCAGTCACTCGCCAATCCTTATGTGCAGAAGACATTGCTTGGTGGCTGACGCCGCCTGCCTGCGCACCACGCAACAGCAAGGGAATTCCCGATGACATCACCCACGCCCCAGCAACTCCTGTCGCATTGCGCCAGGCTGAAGACCGAGCGCGCCTCGGCCGAACGGCACTGGCGCGAGATCGCGGCCTATATGCGGCCCCAGCATTTGCCTGGCCTGATGGAGGACGCCGCCGGGTCGAAGCGCTCGGTGCTTCTGCTCGACTCTACCGCGAGGCTTGCGGTCGAGGGCTTTGCTGCCGGCCTCTATGGCATGATGACGAACCCGGCCAGCCGCTGGTTTGCCCTCGGCCTCGACGATCCGGAGCTCAATGGCTACGACCCCGTGCGCGACTGGCTCTGGGATGCCGAGACGCGGCTGCTGGCGTCGTTCGGTCCGCAAGCCTCGCGCTTCTATGCCGTGCTGCCAGGCCTCTATGCCGACCTTGCCTGCTTCGGGACGGCTGTGTTCCATTCCGAAGAGATCGGTCGCACGGGGCGTTTCAACGACACGGTGCGCCCGCTCAGCGAATGCTTCATCGCCGAGAACGCGCATGGCGAGGTGGATACGGTCTTTCGCCGGTTCTCGCTGACGCCGGCTCAGGCTTTCGGGCTTTTTGGCGAGGCGCTTTCGCCCCGCACACGCAAGGCTGCAGCTGCCGGCTCGCGGGATCGCATCGCCTTCCTGCATGCCGTCCTTCCGGACACCGATGCGCGGGGCGTGCATCCTTTCGCCTCGATCCATGTCGAAGAGGAGGCTGCCCTCATCGTGTCGCGCAGCGGGTATTTCGAGATGCCCTACCAGGTCCCGCGCTGGACGCAGGGTGCCGGCGAGGCTTACGGGCGGGGCATCGGCGACCAGGTCCTGCCCGACATGCGCCTGCTGGTGCGCATGGAGGAAACGGTGCTGCGGGCTGCCGAGCTGATGGCCGATCCGCCGATGGCTGTTCCCGACAAGGGACTGGCGCGTGGCGCCCATGTCAGGCCCGGCGGCATTTCCTATGGCGCGCTCGACCACGATGGTGGCCTGCGGATCAAGCCGATCTATACCGGCGCCAATCCCGCCATGGCGGTCGAGCTCATCGAGCAGCGCCGCCAGGCCGTGCGGGATGCGTTCCAGCTGTCGCTCATGCAGGTGACGGCGAGCCCCAACATGACGGCCACGGAATTCATGGCCCGCCATGAAGAGAAGCTGCGCCTGCTGGGTCCCAATCTGGGTCGTATCCAGAGCGAGTTCCTCTCGCCCCTGATCCGCCGGCGCTTCGGCATGATGCGGCGTGCCGGCCTCATGCCGGAGCCGCCGCCCGAGATAAGGGGACATGAGCTGAAGATCGACTATGTGTCGCCGCTGGCCCGGGCACAGATGGCTTCGGAGGCGCAGGCCGTCGGACGCCTCTATGACAGCATCGCGCCGCTGACGGCGCTTGCTCCGGAGGTGGCTGACAATATCGACCATGACGAGGCCGTGCAGGTGCTTGGCCGCGGCTGGGCGGTTCCTGCGCGCATCATGCGCGATGTCGGCCAGGTCCGTGCCGCGCGCACAGCCGCCCTCATTGCGGGAGGCCAGCCATGAAGACCTTGCCCGACCTCCTGTCCCTCTTGTGGGGCAGGCGACAGGCGCCGCGCGTGGCGGCGGCCTATCGCGACGCCTGCGCGGCCCATCCGCTGTTCCTGCGGGACCTGGCCGTTTTCTGCAATGCGGCTGCGCCGATTACCGGCGCATCCGAGTTCGACCGTGGGATCGAGGAGGGCAAGCGCCGCGTCTGGCTGCATGTTGCCCGTCTCGCCGCCCTCGAACCTGACGATTTTCCATCCATTACTGACGAAGGAGATGCCGAATGAGTGACGACATGACAGCGACTGCGCAAGAGGCCACGAACGATGCCGCCTGGATCGCGGGTCTGCCGACCGAACTGAAAGCGTTGGTCGAGACCAAGGGCTACCGCACGCCTGCCGACGTGGTGCAGGCCTATGCCCACGCCCAGCGAGCGATTGGCAGCGAGAAGATCCCGCTGCCGAAGGACGGGACCTGGGACCCGGTCGCGCGCGAGCGGCTGGGTATTCCCGCGATGCCCGGTGGCTATGCATTGACGCGTCCCGAACTGCCCGACGGCATTGCCTGGGATGAAGGCTTCGAGAAGGCGGCTTTGCCTGTGGCTCATGGTCTGGGCCTGACCCCGCAACAGCTGCAGGGGTTGATGGACTTCTACGCCAGCCACCAGGCTGAGGCCTTCGCCACGGCTGGGCGGACGCGCCATCACGAACAGGAACAGGCAGCAAGCGCGCTGAAGGATGAGTGGGGACCCGATTATGCGGTCAAACTTGCGCAGGCTGCCCGCGCGGCACGCTATTTCGGTGGCGAGGATCTCGTGACCTTGCTCAACGAGAGCGGCCTTGGAAACAATCCGCAGCTGATCCGCGCCTTCGAGAAGGCTGGGGCGCTTCTGGGCGAGGACACGTTGAAAGGTGGCAGCGATGGATCAGGCCAGGGCCTTGCGCCCACGGACGCCATGCGCCGGGCGCGGGAGCTGATGCAGAAGCCCGGTTACCTCAAGCGCGAGCATCCTGATCATTTCGACCTTGTCGCCGAGGTGAATGCGATGTTCGAGCGCGCGCTGGGCCAGGCGAGCCGGCCAGGCTAATCGGCAGTTGCGGAAGGCTCCGGTGGCATGTCGCCGCCGGCGCCCTTCTTGCGCTTGGACAGGCGGGCCTTGCGTGCCTCTTCCTTTTCGGCGGCCCGACGTGCCAGCTCGGCATCGACGACGGGCAGCAAGGCGTCGGCAGAGGTTTTCTGCATGGCTGTTCCCGACGTCTGGAGGCGGCGGGCGTTGGCTGCAAGGGCAGAGAGCTGAGCGTCGGTCATTTCGGGAATGCGGCCACTGATATCGTGGATTACCAGCGTCTTCTGGGACTCAGCCGCCGTGCCGTCTTTCTCCCGATCCTTCTTCTTCTGGTCTTTTTTCATCGATTGGGGACTCCCGATAACGAAGAGGGCGGTGCCAGAACGAACTGTCCGGCCACCGCCCCCCAGTGCATTGCAGGCGACAGGCTTCAGGCGAGGCGCAGGTTCACAGCCTTCGGTCCGCGCGTGTCGGCTTCGGTGTCGAAGCTGACGCGCTGGCCATCGCGCAGGCCGCGCACGCCCGCCTTCTCGAGGGCGGTGGCATGAACGAAGACGTCCTTGCCGCCACCATCTGGCGTGATGAAGCCGAAGCCCTTTGTTTCGTTATAGAATTTGACAGTACCGTTAAGCGAGGCCATGGACAGGTTTCCTGATGTATGCGTTCGGCCAGGGCGACATGCCCTTGCCGTGTGAACCAGTCGAACAATGGCTATCGCCTGAACTGGGACCATGATCTGCGCAGCCACCATGCCGCTGAGCGCAAGTGTCCAAGCATTCCCGGTCCACACTTCGAATTGTGCAGCCGTCACATTTGGCATCGTACAGGGATTGTTCGGCTAGCGCAAGGAAACCGTAAGGTAGCGCCTGACAGCCCCGGAAACAGCCTTTTCAACACGCGGAATACCCGTGGCGCCGCTGGCGTAACGGCCCGCTGCAAGCTTGCAAGCCAAGCCGCACCGGATGTTGCGACCCACATCAAGGACGCGGATCTGCCCGCCAGGCGGGCAGGCACCCCCTCCGTCTTGAAACCCAAACAGAAACAGTCAATTGCGGAGACATATTCATGTCGACACAAATTACCACGGCGTTCGTCAGTCAGTATGCGGCGAACGTCACACTTCTTGCCCAGCAGAAGGGTTCGAAGCTGCGCAATGCCGTCCGACTCGAGACCGTCAACGGCAAGCAGGCCTTCTTCGACCAGATCGGTGCCACAGCCGCGCGCCGGCGGTCCTCGCGCCATTCCGACACCCCGCGCATGGAGACGCCCCACGCCCGGCGCCGCTGTGCCATCGAGGATTTCGACTGGGCCGACCTCATCGATCGTGAGGACCGTCTGCGGTTGCTCATCGATCCGACGTCGACTTACGCGCTGAGCGCTGCCAATGCGATGGGACGCGCAGTGGACGAAGTGATCGTCGATGCGATCCGTGGCACCGCCTTCACGGGCGAGAACGGTGCCACAGCCGTCTCCTTGCCTGGATCCCAGAAGATTCCGGCGGCGGCCACGGGCCTGACCGTGTCCAAGCTGATGGCGGCCAAGCGCACGCTCGATACGGCTGATATCGATGGCGAGGAGCGCTTCATCGCTGTCACCTCGCGCCAGCTCGAGGATCTCCTGGGTTCGACCCAGGTTACCTCGTCAGACTTCAACACGGTGCGCGCGCTGGTGCAGGGTGAGCTCGAGACCTTTCTCGGCTTCCGCTTCCTGCGCGTCGACGGCATGCGCATCGATGGCACCAAGATCCTGCCCCTCATCACGGGCAACGAGCGCGCGTGCCTTGCCTGGCAGCGTGACCAGGTCGTGCTGGGGATGGGGCTCGAGCCTGCAGCCCGCATCACCGAGCGGCCCGACAAGAACTACGCGATGCAGGTCTTCTACTCGATGTCCGCCGGTGCAACCCGCATGCAGGAAGCCGGCGTCGTCGAGATCGCCTGCGTCGAATAACCGGAACGGACAAGGAGAAACACACCATGCCCCGATTTTTTGGAAACTACACGGCGCCGCTTGGCGCAACGCCGCCGGGCCTCGTCGATGGCAGCGTGCAGGGCGGCCGCGTGCGGGTCTATCGCGAGAAGATCACGCTTGCAGGTCAGACGACAGCCGACACGGTTGTGCTGGCCGTGCCTTCGGCCGGCGAGACATTTCTGTGCGGCACGATTACGTCGGATGTCTCGCTGGGTGCGGCGCAGATTGCGATCGGCACGCCGGCGGTGGCCAACCGATACCGGCTGGCCGGCGTGCACACGCTTGTCGATACACCCGTGAATTTCGGTCGTGTCGGCGTGCAGGCCAGCAAGCTTGTCGCGGATGAGACCGTTCAGCTTGCGATCACGGCCGGGGCCCTTCCGGCGGCGGGCACGCTGATCGTCGATCTCTATTTCGCCCAGAGCTAGCCCCAAGCAACGCGTCTCCCGGCTGTCAGCCCGGCCGGGAGACGTGCCCTTGCCATTCAGGAACAGGAGCCCCTCCATGCCCGCCTTGGGAGAATATTCCGAAGTTGCCATCTGCAACCTGGCGCTCGCCGAAGTCGGGCGCGGCGCCGAGATCGTCTCGCTGGACGAACCGGTCCAGGCCGCCCGCGCCTGCCGTCGGCGCTATCCCTATGCACGCGATGCCGTGCTGCGCAGCTATGACTGGAACTTTGCCTCGCGCCGTGCGGCGCTGCCTGCGCTCGACGGCCCGCCACCCTTCGGCTACGCAGCCGCCTTCCTGCTGCCGGTGGACTGTCTGCTGGTGCGCAGCGTGCCCGATGCGGGCCCGCGCGGCTGGGAGATCGAGGATCGTCGCATCCTTGCCGATGCTGCAGCGCCGCTGCGCATCACCTACACCGCCCGCGTGACGAACCCCATGATTTTCGACGTGCTGTTCACCGACGCGCTGGTCACGCGGCTGGCTGCCGACCTGGCGGTCCAGCTTGCCGACAGCCCGTCGCGTGCGGCCAGCCTCTACCAGCTCTATCGCGAGAAGCTTGAGCTGGCGCGCGCCCGTGACAGCGATGAAGGCGCGGCTGTCCGCAGTCCCCGCAGTTCCTGGCTTGATGCACGCTTCGAGCCGGGTTTCGTCCATATGCCAGGAGCCGACTGACATGCGATTTGCTTCACACCAGTTCTCATTCTCCGGTGGCGAGCTGTCGCCACGCCTCTATGGCCGCAGCGATCTCCAGAAATATGCCAGCGGCGCGGAATGCATCGAAAACTTCATCATTCGCCCCGAGGGGGGCCTCATGCGCCGTCACGGAACCCGCTTTGCCGGATGTCTCAGGGACAATTTCCGGCGCGGGCGCCTGATCCCCTTCGTGTTCTCGACCGTCCAGGCCTATGTGCTGGAATTCGGGGACGGTGTCATCAGGGTCTGGAAAGACGGGGCGCTGGTCACGCTCGCAACCCGTCCGGTCATGGCTATCGCACAGACGAACCCCGCGCGCGTAACGGTGTTCGGTCACGGCCTTGTCGACGGGGACCGGATCCTGGTCACGGGCATCAGGGGCATGCGTGCGTTGAACAACCGAGCGTTCACCGTCACGAATGCCGATGCCGACAGTTTCGCCCTCGCAGGCATCGACGCTACTGCCATGCCGGCGTGGGTCAGCGGCGGCACGGTGGCGAAAATCCTCGAGGTGCCTGCTCCGTGGCGCGAGGACGAGCTGGAGGGGATAGTCTTCTCCCAGTCCGCCGACGTGCTCTATCTCGTCCATCCTGCGCATCCGCCCTATACGCTGACGCGCAGCGGACACGATGCGTGGACGCTTGCGCCCCTGCCGCTCGGGCGCGGTCCTTTCGCGCCCCAGAACCCGGACGACATGCGCCGCCTGATGTGTAGCGAGGTCTCCGGCTACGAGCCTGGGGCACAGCTGACGCTGCGTGCCTCGATGCCGCATTTCACGCCTGCCCATGTCGGCAGCACCATGCGGCTTCAGGAGCTTTATCTGGCCGATCCCAATGTCAGCCCGTGGGCTCCCGGTGAGACGATTGCCGCCACTCCGGGCCTGCAGGTCTCGAGCAATGGGCATGTCTATGCGCTCGCCGACGCTGGCAGCGGTGCCCAGACGGGCAGTGTGTCCCCGTCGCATACCGAGGGTGATGCCTGGGACAATCCCGCAGGTGCCGCCAACCGCAAGAAGTGGCGCTACCTGCATTCGCGATGGGCCATTGTGAGACTGGATGCCTGGCTCGACGCCAAGACGATGAGGGCCACCGCCCTGACCCACCTTCCGGCAGGGCTTGTTCCGGTTGCCCGAACGATCACGGCCACCGCGGATACCGGCTCGGGCTGCCGCGTTACGGCGCCGGGCCATGGATTTGATGAAGGCGATGTCGTTGCGATCGACGGTGTGCCTGGCCCCCATGGGCCCAATGGCGACTGGAAGATCACAAATGTGACGCCGGCGACCTTCGATCTCGTCGGTGGCCGCACGGCCGACAACAATCTCGGCAGCGGCACGGTTCGGCGCTTTTCCACCTGGCTGTGGGCGGATGGGGCCTTCTCGCCTGCCCGGGGCTATCCGTCCTGCGTTGCGCTTCATGAACAGCGCCTCGTATTTGCCAACACGCGCGCGCAGCCGTTCGGGCTCTGGGCTTCGGCGTCAGCTGACTTCACGAATTTCCTGCCGGGGACCCGCGATGATGAGACGATCGCCTACAACATCGCCGCCAATCAGGCCGATCCGGTGCGCTGGCTGACCTCGGCCTCCGATCTGTTGATCGGCACGCTGGCACAGGAGTTCGCCGCCTTTGGTGGCGGGCTTGGTGACCCGATGACGCCCTCCAATACGCGCATCGTGCCGCAATCGGGCGAGGGGGCAGGGGGCGCGCAACCAGTGAAGGTCGGGCTTGAAACCCTGTTCGTGAACCGCGCGGGTCGGCGCATCGTGGCGCTGGCGTCGAAGCCGGATGCCGGCGGCTATACGGCGACCGACCTCACGGAACTTGCCGAACACCTGACCCGCGCGAGCCCGGTGACACGCCTGGCGTGGGCGAGGAACCCGCTCTCGGTCCTGTGGGCCTTGCGTGCCGACGGGCAGGTTCTGTCGCTGACCTATCGGCCCGAGCAGCAGCTTTACGCCTGGGCGCGGCATGATTTCGGTGGTGAGGTGGAAAGCATCGCCGTCTGTCCCTCGGCCAACGCGGCGACCGACGATTTGTGGATGATCGTCCGGCGGACGATCGATGGTCAGGCGCAGCGTTTCATCGAGATCCTGGCTCCGCCCTTCGAGCCTTCCGATCCCCGGGATCTTGACGAGATGGGCTTTCTCGACAGTGCCCTCAGCTATCGCGGGGCACCCGTCTCGGCTGTCTCGGGGCTGCATCACCTCGAAGGTGCCCGCGTGGCGATTGTCGCCGACGGGGCACTCCATCCCGAGCGCATCGTGATCGGTGGATCTGTGTCGCTCGAGCGACCGGCGATGCGGGTGTGGGTCGGGCTTGCCTATCAAAGCCGCGTGCGGACCCTGAGGCTGGATGTCTTGGGTGGAAGCTTCTGGCCGGGACGTGCGCGGCGGGTGACGCACCTTCATGTGCGCCTGCACCAGTCGATTGGCGGGGAGGCCACGGTTGCAGGCACGGGTGAGGCGGAGCCTCTTCTGCGCCGCGAGGCAAATGATCCGATGGATACGCCCCTGCCGTTGCGCTCGGGCGATGTTGCCGTCCTGTCGGCTTCGGATTTCGATCCGGCCACCCGCATCGAGATCCGGCAGGTGGAGGCCCTGCCACTCGACATACTGTCCCTGTCAGCGACAGTCTCGGTTGGTGAAGCGGCCGCCTGATTGATCAGTTGCGCTCGTGGGGCAGGCGCCAGATGTCGCGGATGCGCGAGGCATCGAAGACAGTGAAGTTGTGCCAGGCCAGTCGGTTGCGACCGGCATCAATGATCAGGATTGGATCCTGAGATCCGATGCTGGGTGCCAGGGACAGCTTCACGGCATTGGCGTTGCTGGTGGACTGAAGCAGCCAGGTCTGCCCGTTGAGGCGGAAGGATGTCCCGAGGGTTCCGATTGCGGCCTCGAACTCGCGTGCTGAGCCCGCGCGCAATTGCACGACGATGACGAAGTTTGACGCTTCGCCTTCCTCGGGGACGCGGGGAATAGGCCTTGTCTTCGGTTCAGCGCTCGGTGCCTTGGCTGCGGCCACTTCACCGCTCTGCTTTCCTTCGGCCTCGAAGAAACGCACCAGTGCCGCGTGGGTTTCAGCGGGAACGAAGACACCGTCTTCGCCCCGACGCACCATCGACTGGGGCGCGAGGCGTCGATCCTGCGCAAAGCTTTTCATCTGTTCGTGGCTGTAAGGCCCGAACGTCCGGTTCTGCGCGCTCACGTACCAGCCAAGTTCCAAGGGTCTTCTACCTCAAGCCGGATGAATCCAATGCCCGTTCGGACTGGGCGAACCAATCCGGTTCGTCGACACCGACCGATTACCCACCCAGAAGAAACGCCGAAACACTTAAGGAGTTATTGATGACACTGCTCACGCAGGTCTCACGCGTCGCCTATCAGGCGGACGGTGTGAGCCGAAATTTTCCCATTCCTTTTCGCATCTGGTCGGCCGCCGGCATCGAGGTCCTGCTGCGACCGCCCGGCAGCCTTGATGATCGGCTGCAAACTTCAGGCGTCGACTATGTGATGGAGGCTGCGACGCTGCCCGGCCACGGTGCCGTTGTCCTGGCCACGCCGCCTGAAGCTGGAACCCGGGTGGTCATCGAACGGCGTGCCGAGCTCGTGCAGGAGCTCGATCTTGTCGCTTCCGGCGCTTTTTCCGCTGAGACCATCGAGGACCAATTCGACCGGCTGACTGCGAACATGCAGGCCATGGCGGGGCATCTCGGTCGGGCGCCACGGTTGCCCGCGGGCAGTGCCATGGCCGACCTGACATTGCCTGAACCCGCGGTCACTCGGGCGGGGCAGTTGATCGGCATCGCCGCGGACGGCCAGTCCTATGAATGCAAGGTGCCCGCCGCTCTGGGCCTGCATACGGTTTCCGCTTTCGCGGCCACGCTGCTTGATGACACCGATGCGGCTGCTGCGCGCGCGACGCTTGGCATCGCTGGACCAGCGGCGCTCGACCTCGACCGCCTGCCCACCGACCTCACGGGCGGCGCGGCGGGCGACCATGTCCCTTTCGCTGACGCCTCCGAGGCCCATGCGGCAAACAAGGTGCCTGTCGCTGCCTTCATGGCCAATGCCGTTGCCGGGCTTGGACCCGTGGCTGGCGCCCAGGACCATGAGTTGCTTGCCCGGAGCACTGTCTCGGGGACAGCAGGGCGCCTGCCTTCAAGCCTGGTCGGCGCCGGACGCCAGACGATCTGGATCCCGGCTGCCGCGCTCCAGCCAAGGCTCAGCGCCGGCGCCGCTGCTTCCACCGTGGAGCTGTCTGCCAACCGCCTCGTGCTGCGCACGCTGGACTTCGATCCCGCGCTGCCCGAGCACGCGCAGGTCCTGGTGCAGATGCCCAAGGGCTGGAACCGCGGTCCGCTCACGGCTGTGGTCCTGTGGACGCATGGGCCTGCGGCCGCGCCGTTCAACGTGGTCTGGGGCCTGCGCCTGCTGGCGACGGGTGATGCCGGATCCCTCGCTGCCGGTTTCGGTCCGACGGTCCTTGTGACGGACACAGGTGGAGCTGCCGATACGCTTTGCCGGAGCGGCGAAACGGCAGGCCTGGTGCCGGCCACGCCTGCTGGAGAGAACAGTCTCATTGCCCTTGAGGTACTGCGTGCCGCCGGCGATCCCGCCGATACTCTTTCCATCGATGCGCGCCTGATCGGCATCGCTCTTCATTATGTCACCGCATCGAATACGGATGGTTGACCCATGCTCAGGCTCACGGCCCTTGCAGGCTTTGCCGGCACTGCTGCCGGTCCCGATATCACGCCCGATCCGTTCTCATGGCCTGACCTTGACAATGCAGGCTTTGTTGCGATGGCCATGACGCCCGTCGTTACCATCACCGGTATCTCGGTACCTGTCCTGCTGCGGGCGAGCGTCAGCTCGCCGCTCTCGACGACACGCACGCTGACGCTGTTGCGCGACGGCCTGCCCGTGCTCACGGCCACGCAGGGCCTGTCGGCGGACATTCTCGTCGCCAATGGCCAGACCCTGCAGATCGAACTGGCCAATGCCACGGACCTCACCGTGTGGTGGGGAACGCTCTCGCTTTCAAATCTCGCTCAGGCAGATGCCTTGCTCGCATCGTGCAGCTTCACGCTCCAGGACACTGGCAGCGCCGGAGGTGGCGGAGGTGATGGGGGCGGCGGAGGTGGTGATGATGGCGGAGGCGGCGGTGGTGGAGGTGGAGGTGGCGGCGGCTGGGATGGCGGCGGCGGCAACGACTTCGCCGGCGGCGGCAACGACTTCGGCGGGAACGACCTCGGCGGTGGAAATTTCGAACAACCCTGATGCTTGAACCAGAAAGGAAACACGACTGTGCTAAATCGACTGTCTCTCAGCAGGCTCGACGGGGTTCACCCCGACCTGCGCCGCGTCGTGATGCGTGCGGCTGATATCTCACCCATTCCCTTTGTCATTACCGAGGGCGTGCGCTCGCTCAAGCGCCAGCGCGAACTGGTCGAGGCGGGCGCCTCGCGGACGTACAACTCGCGTCATCTCTCGGGCATGGCGATCGACTTCGCGCCCATCGTCGGCGGCACGCTGACATGGAAGTGGCCACCCTTCCGCATCGTCGCGGCTGCCTTCAAGCAGGCCAGCCGCGAGCTGGGGATCCCCATCGCCTGGGGCGGCGACTGGCGGGACTTCAAGGATGGGCCGCATATCGAACTCGATCGCAGGGTCTATCGCCCATGATCGAGAAACTCGCAGCCCCCGCAACGATCGTCTATGTGGTCAGCGCGACCATCGCCAGCCTGTGGTGGGCTGCCGACCTGTCGCGCCGCGTGACCACGATCGAGCACTCGACCGTGACCGCCGAACGCCTTGCGCGCCTCGAAGCCGAGGTCCATGCGCTCAGCCAGGCGACGCGCGAGATGAAAGAGAGCCTCAGCGACCTCTCTCGCGCCATTCGCGCGAACTAGCTGGACCAACACCAAACCAATCAAAGGAAAGAACCATGACCGACACCAAACCCTGGTGGCGCTCGAGGACCGTCTGGGCCTCGGCCGTCACGCTGCTCGCCGGCCTGTTTCATCTGGCGGGCATTGACCTGGACGCGCGCGTGCAGGATGAGCTTGTCGAGCTCCTCACCGCCAGCGCCGAGATCGCGGCCGCCGTCACGGCCTTCATCGGCCGCGTCAAGGCTGACGCGCGCCTTGCGTGGAGCAAGCCATGAAGACAATCGTGAATGTCCTCGTCGCGGCGATTACCGTGATGCTTGCCACGGCCTGCGCGCTGCTTGCACCGGTCACGGTCGACGGCAAGGCACGGCGCGCGGCTGCCATCGTGCTGGAGACCCACGCCGCACTGCAGCAGGCTGCGCTGATCTACGGCCAGCTTCCCGACTGCGCTGAGCCGCCGCTTGTGCATATGTGCCGCGATCCCGGGCACTGGATTGCGATCCGCGAGGCCGAACGCCATGCGACTGACGCGATCCTGGCCGCGGTGCCTGTGCTGGAGGGCTCTGCGCCTGACAGCGGGCAAACGCTGCGCGCACTGGAGGCCATCGATGCCTTCGCCCGTGCGCTCGGACAGGGCCGGATGCGGGACGGGGAGGGTCGCCCATGACCCGCGATACCACGTTGCGCTTCCTGCATCTGTTGCTTGCTGACCTGCCGCAGGCGATCGAGACGGGTGATCAGCTCATCCGCCTCATCAACCGTACGTATGGCCAGCTGGCCCGCCACGGGGACCTGAAGAACGAGGTGACGCCTGACGACATCACCCGGCTCCTGAGCGAGATCCACCGGCATCATGCCCGGATCCGCGCGATGGAGTAGAGTGGCTCAGGACTGGGGCTGGCCCAGCGGCTTCATCGTGATCTCGACGCGGCCGACCCTGAGGCCGAACTTCGAGACAACGGCCTTGTTGGTGATCGAGCCGTCCGCGTTCAGGTACATGATGTCCCGGAAGCGGACATTGATCGGGCCGATGCCGGTGTGCAGCGTGACATGATAATCAAGCCGCACATTCGGCCCGTCCTGGCGCACGTCGGCGACGCCGATCACGTCTTCGCGGGTACCCTCATAGACGCCTTCGGCTACCTTGGTCAGCACCCAGGTCTTGCGCTCCTGCAGACCGTCGGCAAACGTGAAGTCCTCGACCAGGGTCAGCTTCTTGCCGTCCCAGGTGCCGTCCATCAGAACCGAGAATTTCGTCTCGCCGCCGGTCAGGCTGTTGATGAACACGCCTTCGCCCTGCAGCTTGCCGCTGAGGGATTGCTCGACAATCATGGTCTTGGGCGGGGTGGTGGAGGTGGCAAGCTCCAGGTTTTCCGGCTGCGAGGCGCAGCCGGCAAGCACGGAAACCATGGTCATGAGGGCTATCAGCAGGCGCATGGCGCACTGTCCTTGTGCGGGTTGGGTTACCATATAAACGCAACCCAGCCCGTTCGGATCACTCTGTCCCGTCCTGCCGCCAGGGCGGCAGGCCGGGGCCGCCTCTCAGGGCGCCGGCGTGCCGTGTGCCAGGGGGGCCAGGGGCACCACGACCTGGGCTGGATCGTTCACCACGACGGGCACGCCAGCCGTTTCGGTGATAGTCACGAAGGAGGGTGATGCCGTATCGCCTGCAGGCGCCGACATCAGAGTCGGGGCGAGGGGCGCCGCCGACTGCATCGCGACAAGCTGCTTCGAGCGGACGAACTTCACGAACTCGGCCGCATTGCCCGTGAAATTCACGAGGTTCGCTTTGACGTTCTCCTCGGAGACGCCGCCGTCGGAGATGGCGTAGCGACCGTAGACGATGTAGCTGCCGTCCTCTGTCACGAAGCCACGGCCGAAATCGCTGCGGTTGTTGAAGGCGTTCGCCACCTCGGCGGTTGCCTTCAGCTCGTTCTTCCAGAGTACCAGCATGCTGAGGCCGAGGCAGCCCGATGCCTTGCACACGATCGGCATGGCCACGTAGCGTGTGTTGCCGCCCGTGAAATAAACGACGTCGATGGACGTTCCGCCGCGGTCTGCCTTTTCGACGGTGGCGCTGGTCGCGCCCATGGTCAGCAGCAGTGCCTGCAGGCGCTTGGCGTCGAACGCGTTCCAGACCGACTGCGCGCTGGCCGGGATCGCGATCGCAAGACACAAAAGGAGACCTGCGAGGGAGGTCGTGAAAAGGCGGCGCATGGAGAGGGTCATGAACAATGGTCCCGAGTGAACAGTTACCCTCTGCTTGTAGACCACGCGGTCCCTGCCGGAAAGGTCAGATAACGGCGCGGGTTCGCATCTCCCGACATGAGGCGGCGCCAGGCAACCCCCTGCGGTTGCATGGCGCCTGTTTGATTCCCTGATCAGAACGTCGTGGCTGCGATCCGGTCAGTGGTGTTTCCTGTCGGCAGGTCGTCCGTTGCATCCCTTGGGCCTGGCCCTCCAGGCAAAGAGGGCGAGGAACTGGGCGACCAGAAGAAGGACCAGTGTGATCATGACTGGCCTCCCCCCGCCCAGCCGGGCAGGTTGATGTAGACGGCCAGCGCGACACACACGATGGCGAGGAACCCGAAGACAACGCGGGTCACGTCCGCAAAAAACCGCGTCCTCACCTCCTGACCAGCGATCTCGCCGATGCGTCGGAGCGCGTCCTCTGCGATGGCGTGATCGTTGGAGTGCGTCTCGGCTTCGGCCTTGCGCCTGTCTGCAAGGGCCCTGCAGCGATCGGCGCGCCACGACTGCCGCCGCCATTCGACGAGCAGAACGATCAGAACGATGGCAAGCACGATCAGTGCGATGTTCATGATTGTTGACATGTGACGCTCCTTCGTCGGTTGAGTGTTGCCACCAGTCCGAAAGCGATGCACTGCCAGCCACGCGAGTGGGGCATTGCTGCCTTTGGTCGGATGACAGGCAGAGCATGCCCGCACCCTTCACGCCCGGCAATTGAAGCTTTTCATGCGCGTCGCTGGAAATTTATGCGGCGGGGGCATCGCATTATTCTGTATTATTCGAAGGGCCGCCGGGTGCTGCGGCCGAAGGCTGGCGACGCGACAGAGACAGGGAGGACATCATGGTGCAAACGCAGGACCGCACTCCCACGCCCGATGAGGGGCTTGACCGGAACCAGCGCCTCGCGCTGATGGCCATCCTCAACTACGAGATGGCGATCAAGCCGGGCACGGCCCGCAATGGCATCCTCGACACGATCCGCTCCAGGACGGGTCGGGTGCTGTCGCCTGCGGACTTCAACAATTTCCTGCGAACCGCCTCGGTCAAGGGTTGCGGCGCGATCTTCGACTGCTACAGGGCCATTGTTTCGGATGCGGCCTATGCCCGAAAGGCTCCGGCCCATATCCGGCGAGCGATCACCGAAGTCTTCGGCTTGCGTCCAGCGGCGAGCCCTATGTCGGCATCGCTGCTGAAAGTCTTTGCGCGGATTGCCGAGACTGAACTCAAGGCGAACCAGGCCATCGCGCACAGTTATGCCGGCTTGTGGAACATCTTCCGGTATTCGGGCCACCAGGGCGCGGGCGACGAGCGCAAGGACCCCTACATGACCCGTGCGGTCATGCAGGTCTTTCCCCTCGAGTCCGATACCGACGGGCAGTTCACGCCTTTCCGGATCCATTATCGCCCGCATGGCCTCGTCAAGAAGCTGCAGCTCTATGTGGTGGAGGGCTCGATCATTCCCATGCGCCAGAGCAAGCACATGATCTTCTTCGGATACGAGAAGCAGACTGACAGTCCCCTCGACATCCTGACTGACCAGGAAATCAGGGACAGTGGCGACGCTCCGATCGAGGAGTTCAGGGGCATCGTCAAGCGCAAGCACGAGTGGGGACACTTCATGGTGGCCAAGGTGCGGTTCACGCGCGATACCAAGAACACGATCGATGACCTCTTGCCCAGGATCGGCATGTTCCGCCAGAGCGAGCTTGCGGCCAGCCTGAGCCAGGAGTATCCCGAATTCGACACCGAAATGCTCTGCCGCAGCGTCGTGAACTGGATCCCGAACGAGGGCCGGGCGAGTTTGAGGTTGTAGGGAGGGGCACGCTGTTGCTCAGTTTCAGCGTTCGAAGCGTCCCTTCCAGAACCCGACGTCCTCGGCATATTTGCCGACAACCGCGTCCATGGCGTCGCTGACGTTGAGCGTCGAGTAGCCGAGCCAGTCTAGCTGAGAAATCTCGTCAGCCAGAACAACGCGTGCGATCAGGCGCTGATACCAAACAAACAATA
>JBEIFU010000022.1:0-17679 GCA_040382295.1 Alphaproteobacteria bacterium | reverse complement strand
GGTGTGGAAGGAAGTGCTCTGCACCACGGGGACGCCGATCCTGATCTCCCGCGGCGACGTGCTCACGCTCCAGACCGCCGAGGCGATCGGGGACCACAACAACGCAATCTTCTGCGCTTGTCCGGAGAAGCGGCCTCCGGCTTTCGATGCCGCCATCTGCAAAACATAGGAGGCTTGACGTGAACATTCTCGGGCTGGAAATCACAAGCAAGGGGGGCGCCGTGAACTGGATGAATGTTCGCCGGTTCTTCTACGTTGCAATCGTAACCTGGCTGGTCGGCGTTCGCCTGATCGGCCTGAACCCGTTCGATGACAAGTCGATCGGCCTTGATACCATCCTCGACGGCCTCGCGCTCTACGCCGTCTGGCTGATCATCTGGCACATGCTGTGGAGCCTGCGGCCCAAGTTCAGCTAGCCTTGCGAGTTCGTGTAACCAACCCGGCAGTCCTGGCGGCCTCGGCTGTCTTGGCTGCCGGGGCTGTTGGCGCGTGGGTGTTCGTCGCCGGCCATGCGCAAGACTGCGCTAATCGCTGGGCCGACAGCGGCCTGCGTGTGACCTACCGCGACGGGCAATGCCTCGTTGAGGCGGCGGGGCGCTGGTATCCCGAACGGGTCATCCGCGTGTGGGTGCGGCAGTGAGGTTCGTGCCGTTCCTCAAGACGCTGTTGCTGGTCATCTCGAGCGCAAGCGCGCTGGTCTGGTTCGCGGTGGTGATCGATCGGCTGTGAGAGTGCGACACAGTCAGAAGCAACGCCTTGAATTCTCACGATGCGGGATTTGTCGCACCTTGCCCATAGTGCCTTGATCTGTCACGCTTCGTCCCTTCCCCTAGGGACTGCCAGCGGATTTCCAAGCAACTGAATTGCTTGTGTTTTTCTGACAATTGTCGCACCGGGCCGCTTGGGTGCGACAGGACGGCCAAAAACAGCGCCCATTGCATCGTCTGCCAGACCGGCCCTCTGAGCCTTTGCGGTGTAGGTCGCGGCCTGCTGATGCGTCGAGTGTCCAAGCACCGCCATGATCTGGTGCGGCGTGCATCCCGCCTCGGCCATTCGCGCCGCTGTGGCCTTCCGAAGCCCGTGGAAGCTGCAATCAGGGTGTACCCCTGCCTCCCGGCACCATTCCCGAAACTTGTTCTGTAGGCCCTTCCCGGTCCTGAACGGCTCGCCGTAGGCCGTCTCAAGGTAGGTCAGGCCCTTGCCCTGCCATGCGTCCAGCGCAGCCCTGAGGGGCGGGGCGATAGGAACGTCGATCGACACTGGCCGGCGCCCTGCGTTCTTCGCCTGGACGAAGCGCAAGCGCCCGTCGCGTTCGTGCGGCCTGCCGATCTTCACCGCATCCGATATCCGCTGGGCCGTGTAGAGCCCGATTGCGTATGCCGTCCGCGCCTGCGTCCCTAGCGGGTGCTTTTCCTCATACGCCTTGCAATCTTCAGCCGTCCACGTCCTGTGGCCTTCGGTGACGTTGGGCTTGCGCCTGATGCCTGCTGTGGGGTCTGTGGCAACCAGCCCGTCATCGCAGGCCAGCCGGTACACAGCTCGCAGCGCGGCGAGGAAATCCTTGCCCTGCGCGTAGGTTCGGTCCTTCACGCTTTGCCGAAGCGTCATCGGGTCAATCGACGCGGGCAGGTGGCCAATCTTCTCAACCAGCGCCTCAAGCAGCCGTTCGCGCGGGCGCTGCGTCAGCTTGCGGTCCAGCGCCTTGAAATCCCGGCTCGTCAGGTAGTGGCGCACGATATAGGCGAACGTACCCCGGCGCGGGCCTGTGGAGCGCACGGGAGGCATGGGCTCGCCATTCCGGGCTGCGAAGTAGGCTAGGGCGAATTCCTCACTACCGGGCTCGCCTTGCAGCCTTACGCGCGGCCTTCCCGGCGCACGGAAATACCAGCGCACCTTGCCGTGGCGGCTCACGTCGCGCGTGATCCCTTTCCATTCGATAGCTGCCATATCCGGCCTCACAGGCGAACCCCAGCGTAAGGGTTGGCCTCGACCGTTGGCAATTCGTTAAGCGTATCCTCTAACTCGGATCGCAGCCAGAACAGACGGCGCGTCTCGGGATACTGCCTTGCCTTCGGCATATGGCCGCGCTCAACCAGCTTATCGAATGTCGTGGGGGATACCCCGACGAACTCCGCAGCCTGGCGACGGTTGAGCGCGTGAGGCGTCACGGCTCTACTTTCTTTGCGAGCGCCGCCTCCAACTCGCTCAGTCTTTTTGCCATTGTCTCAATGGTCGCGGCAGCTTCATTCAGCATCATCGCCGTCGCAGAATTGCGGTCTGCCCATGCGCGCTGGGCGTAGGCGCGAAGGTTGTCGGCTCGTTCTAGGTAGTTCATGGTCTTCTCCCATTTGGCCACAGCCACACCAGCACCAGCAGAACAATTCCCAGCGCAGCCATCGGCGCGGCGAGCATCAGGCTTTCGTACAGGCGGTCGATCTCGGCGGGGGTCATGGCTTCGGCTCCCCCTTGTCGTGTGCGGGCGACGGCGTCACTCTCGCCACCACGGTATCGATCAGATCGACCGCCTCGTATTCGCCCTGCGCGGTGAGGCGGGAGGCCAGCGCGTTAAGCTGGGCGATCAGCTCGGGCGATAGGCGCTGGGGCATCGCAGAGATGGCGGCGCGGGCCATGTGGCGCGTCTCGCGGACTGCGCCCGAATAGTGCGCGTCACTCTCGGCTCCATCGACAAGCTCTAGCCAAGGTATCGGGCGTGTCACCGTCTCATAGGCCGGGCTTGGCATTGTGGTAGGCTCGCGCGTTTCTACCCAAACCGTAGGTCGGGCCTCATAGATCGCCCGCGCCACGCGTTCCACATCATCATCATGGCTCATGCTCCCGCCTCCTCCACCCGCATCCGCTCCAGCCTGCGCGCCCACGCTTCGAAGCCTTCGGGGCGCGTGACGCTCGCGCCAACGCATTCGGCAAGCAGGAGGACGCGCTGTGCGATGGCCTCTCCACTCCACAACTCAGGAGGCAATATCCCGTCAGCGTCAGGCAGCGCATCCAGCAACGTGCGCAGCGCGCCCTTCAGCATCCGACCGTCGCGGAAGTTCTCTGAGCGCCAATAGGCCGTGACCGTCCAGACGTGTCCGTGCAGACCTTCATTCATCACCGGGTCATGATGCTTCGCGCTCAGCAACTCGGTGACGCCCGTTAGCCCGATGGTGTTCGGGACGACGCCTTTCGAGCTTGTCCGCATAGGCGCGTCGGCCTCGCCACTGGTCGCCGCAGGCTGTATCAATCGGGCTGTCATAGCGGTGTCCGTTCTGCGCAAGGCTCGTCGCGTCTGCGCTGATGAAGGGGTAATCGAACGCAACCTTGATCCCGCGCATCATGTGCGTTGCGGGCCATCGGTTGCCGAACATCCTGGCGACCTCGTCCATTCGCCGCTGGTATCGCTCGCAGCCAACCGGCTCCCGTTTCGGGTCGCCAATCCAGCCCAGCGCAACCGTGTCGTATCGGTCGCAGAGACGCCCCAGCCGATCTAGCGGCCCGTCCATATGCCAGAGCGGGACGCCCAGCTTCGTGCCGAACGGCCAGTCTGCAAGCAGGCTGTCGTTGAGCTGGGAGGGCGCTCCCGGCATGTCTGGAATGACCGCCCAGCGTCCAGCGACGTGCAGCCGTGGCTCCAGCCAGCGATAATAGGGCGTCCAGTCTCGCGGCTTGTCGTCCCATTCCTCGCCGCGCCTGAGGGCTTCCATCCAGAAGCTGAATGCCCCGTTGTCGAAACATCACGTGAGGACACACAGCCTCCACTGCCTCCACGTCATCGGGGCGAAAGAACGAGACGCAGCCAGCGCGGCCAGACAGCACGTCAAGAAGCGCGGCGCGTGGCGTCAGTGGCGTGCCGTGGTAGATGACCTTAGCCATCACACCCGCCCCTGCATCCGCTCAATCGCCAGTTCCTCCAGAATGCGGTAAGGCGCGGCGTTGTGCTTGGCGGTGATCTGGAAAACCGGCACCCTCTCGCACGTACACGCAGCCGCGCGATCCTCTGCGTCTGCAACGTAGGCGTCGATGCGCTGCACCGTGCTGATCTTGATAGCGGCTATGGCGTCGGGGACTGTGTTGAAGTGGCGCGCCAAGATGCGGGCGCACTCGGCGCGTAGTTCGTTGGCGATGGTCATGGTATGCTGTCCTCGTCGTCAAAGTGGGGAAAAGGGATCGTCAGGGCGCGGAGCAATTCAAGGAGCACGGCAATCATGGCGCGGCCTTCAGGGCTGCACGGGCGTTCAAGCGCTTGCACTCGGCAATGGCTGACGGCTTGTGCGTCCACTGTTGGACTGGCGTTTCGCCATCATAGATCGCCCAGAAATTGCGCTTGGCTGACGGGCTCCACTCGGGCTTGACGGTGTAGCGAGCGCTCACAGCTTCACCGCCTTCCGCGCACGGGCTTCCGCCTCGTCCTGTGCTGCGCCTTCCATGTCGAGAAGGTCTGCGATGGCCTCGGCTTCGGTCGCGCCGTAGCCAACGTGGCATCCCTCGTCGTAACCCTCGCGGGCCGCGACGTAGTCGAAGCGCCGGACGGGGATCGGCTTGGGATCGTAGTCAACGAGGATGCGTGTCACGCTGCACCCCCGCACAGCCGCGCGATGACCGCCGCAAGCGCACGCTCGCAATCGGCCGCGGCGTTCTTGACGCCCTCGAGCTGTTCGTCCGTCGCCTTCCACATCGCGGCGCGTTCGGCAGCGTCGCCCATGCGGTTCAGCGAAATGCGCGCGTCTTCAGCGGCGACTTTCGCAAGGTAGACCTGACGGCCCGCCTCATCGTGCCGGGTGATCGTGAAGCGCGGGGCGGCGCAGTAGGGCGTCTCGCTTGCGTCGCCGGGTCCGTGGTCGCGGTAGGCCATGTGTGTCTCCCATGCCCGTCCTTGGGCGTGGGGAGACATTGCATATTGCAACATCGGCAGTCAATCAGAAAATTGCAAATTGCAATACGGGTTGCGTTAACCCGCGTTTCGCTTGGCGAATGTTTGCAGAATGGCCGCCGCCTGCTCCCGCTTATCCTCGGGAATGGTCGCCCATATTTCAAGAACGTCCGTGTTCAGGTCGTTCGGGTCATGGTCAAGGATCATGCCCGGCGTGGTGCGAAGCGCAGGCGCGAACTTGAGCAGCCATTTCAGCGATAAACCGCGTTCCCCCGTCTCTAGCAGCGACACCACGCTGGCGGTTGTCTTCACGGCTTTCGCCAAATCCGCTTGCGTCATCCGGCGGAATTCCCGCCAGGCGCGGAGGTTGTTGCGCTGCTTTGCCTTGGGTTTCTTAGCCATGGCGCAGTCTTGCAAAACGCAAGAGCGGGGTAATCACGCAAAGTGCAACATCGGGGCTTGACCGCCAGTGTTGCAATCTGCAATAACGTCCGCCATGAAGATCGCACCTGCAGATTTCGCCAAGTTGTTCGGATCGCCCAGCGCGCTTGCCAAGGCCATCGGGGAAAACCCGTCTACCGTTCACTGCTGGAAGCATCGCGGCGTCATCCCCCCCAACAAGGTTCTGGCCGTCTCAGACGTCACGGGCATACCACCGCACCGCATCCGTAGCGACATCTTCGCTGCGCCATCCGCACGCAAGCACAAGCGCAAGGAGGCCGGGGCGACCGCGTAAGCGGTCAATCGGGGCAGCCATGACACATCACACAACACCGCGCGCCACGTCGCGCGCACCCGTTTTAAACACGAAAACGCGCATGCGTGGCGCTGGTTCCGCATGTGCGTGCGCCTTGGCAACTACCCCCCAACCCAGCCGCCAAGGCGCGAATTTACCCCCCGTCCGTGGTCCGGTCGGGACTGCCTGCGCTTCGGCGCGGGCCTTTTATTCGGTGTGCGCATGACGCGGCTCTGGTTCACCGTGCCAGGCGAGCCCCGCGGCTGGGCGAGGGCCCGCACGCAAGGCGCGCGGTTCTTCACCGACACCAAGACCGCATCGGAAAAGCAGGCCGTTGCCGCTTGGGCGATGGAAGCCGGCGCCCGCATCCTTGAGGGGCCCGTTGACATGCGGCTGACCGCGTACCTGCGCATTCCGCAGAGCGCATCGAAGAAGCGCCGCGCCGACATGCTGTCGGGCGCTGAGCGCCCCACGAAAAAACCCGATGGCGACAACCTCGCGAAGCTGACCATGGACGCGCTCAACGGCGTCTGCTGGCGCGACGATGTGCAGGTTGTGGACCTCACGGTCAGGAAGTTCTGGAGCGACGAGCCCCGGCTTGTCGTGGAGATTTCGCCGGCGACGGCGATCAACGAGCAAAGCGATGGTGTCCTGCGAAATAAGGTGGCCTAGGCCGCACGAATAAGCAGGGGCAAGCGCTCCTTTCCACCATCGCCCGCCATCCAGCGGCGCAAGGGAAGGGGTCTGAAAAAAGGAGCCGACTATGGGACTACCCATTATCTCGGCCGACGAACGGATGAAGCAAACGAGGGGCGTCAAGGCGCTTATCCTCGGGCCTCCCGGCGTCGGTAAAACATCGCTGCTTCGCACTATCGATCCAGCGTCTACCCTGTTCGTTGACCTCGAGGCCGGCGACCTCGCCGTGCAGGACGTGCGCGTTGACCAGATGCGTCCCGGAACGTGGGAAGAATGCCGCGACCTGGCATGCTTCCTCGCCGGGCCCAACCTCAACGTCCGCCCCAAGGACCAGTACGGACAGGAACACTATGACCGCGCTGTTGCGCGCTTCGGCTCTGCCGATGCGCTGTCGAAATACAGCACGATCTTCGTGGACAGCATCACCGTCGCAGGCCGCCTCTGCTTCAACTGGTGCGAGCACCAGCCGGAAAGCTACAATGCAAAAGGCGAGAAGAACCTTCTTGGCACTTACGGCCTCCACGGCCGCGAGCTGATCCAGTGGATCACCCGCTTGCAGCACGCACGCGCACAGAACGTGGTGTTCGTGGCTTTACTTGAAGAAAAAGAGGACGACTTCAAGCGCAAGTCGTGGGCAATGCAGGTCGATGGCGCAAAAGCCGGGCGCGAGATGCCTGGCATTGTCGATTGCGTGCTCACCATGGCGATCATCCGTCCCGAAGACGGCGAGCCCTTCAGGGCCTTCGTCACCGATCCGGCGAACCCTTACGGCTTCCCGGCCAAGGACCGCTCTGGCCGTCTCGACCAGATGGAAAAGCCCCACCTGGGCGACCTGTTCGCCAAGCTGAACGACACAAACACGGCGCGCGGCCAATCCGCCAAGACCGCACCGCGCGCCGCTGCCTGATCAATCCCATTCAAGAAAGAACAAGCATCATGTCTATCGACTTTAACAACGCAGAACGTCAATCCGCCCCGCAGGGCGAGCCCATCCCCGAGAACACCGTGGCGCCCGTCATCATGGCGCTGCGCGAGCTCAAGACCGGCAAAAGCGGGGCCCAAGGCCTTGACGTGGAATACACCGTCACCGCTGGACCGTTCAAGAACCGCAAGGCCTGGGGCTGGATCGGCATCGCCGGCAACGGCAGCGAGGGCCATAACACCATGGTCCGCATCTCGCACGCCGCGCTGCGCGCCATGCTCGAGTCGGCTTACGGCATCGATCCAAGCGATGACAAGGCGGCCGCAATGGAAGCGCGCCGCATCAACGAGTGGGAAGACCTCGACGGCCTTGAGTTCGTCGCGCGCTTCTCGGTCGAAGCGGCGAAGGACTACGTGGACCAGCGCACTGGCGAAACCAAACAGGGCAAGGCGAAGAACACGCTGCGCGCGGTGACGCCTGACGATCAGGACTATGCCGGGTTCACGCCCGCGAAGAAGGGCAAGGCCGTCTCCAAGGCCAACGGCACGCCGGCCGTGTCCGCGCCGGCGGGCAACCGCCCGGCCTGGGCGTAACCGGGCAGGGGAGCGGTTCGCGCCGCTCCCCCAGCTGGGGCACACATAATGACAGATGATCCAGACAATCTGGCGACGGTTCAGGCCGCCGCCACGCTCAAACGCATGCTCGGCGAACGCGGGCACGCGGTGAACGATAAGGACGCGTGGTTTCTCGCCTTCACGGCGGTGAATACGTGGATACAGGCCCGCACCTGCAATTGGGCCGTGCGCAGGGGGACGCCTAAGATCGGCTCGCCCGATGCGATGACGCTGGGCTTTGCCGAGGCGGCCCTTGGGCTCATCGCGGACAAGGCGTCGGGCCTGCCTTGGGGCGAGCCCTTGGGGCGATGGTCGAAGGTAGACGCCGCGATGCTGTTCGCGATTGCGCACGAGGCAATCGAGAACACGCAAATGCACACCCTCGAGGACCCAACATCAGAAGAAAGGCTGCCGGCATGACGCCCAGCATCGCAGACATCATCGCCGCGACGGCGCAGGCCTCGCACTACTCACCCGCGCAGATCACTGGCGACCGGCGCTTTTCCGACCTCGCACACTGGCGCGCGTGCGGAATGTACCTCGCCCTCAAGACCGGAAAATCCACCACGCAGGTCGGACAGGCGTTCGGATGGCGCGACCATAGCACCGTGATCTACGCCAGACGGCGCATCGAAGCGCAGACGGACCCGCTCACGGCCGAACGTGTCGCCATGATCTGCGTTCGCGTCGCCCAGCGCCTGGCATCGCGCGCCATTCTTCAGGAGCGCGCAGCATGACCAGCCAAACCCGCACACGCACATTCCGCGACACCTCGGCGCAAGCAGCCGCGGCCGCTCACATCAAGGCGCAGAACACCACATGCGAGGGCTGCGTGTGGTTGCAACGTCAGCCAAGGCCACAGTGCAAGGGCGAGGCGTCACCGCACTTCAGGATGGTCCGCGACACGCACCACCAGCAGTGCAACGCCTACGCCCGGCGCAAGCCAGGCGATCCACACCCCGTCAAACAGGTGCGCGCATGATCGATCTGAACCCATCAAGCATGACACGCACCGCAGACGTCGCGGCCATCCATGCCGCACTGGACGGCGTAAAGCCACGCGCCGAAAAGCGCAGGGCCTATGTCGGAGCGTCGGCTATCGGCTCGCCCTGTGAGCGCAAGATACAATACGAGTTCATGGGCGAGCCTCACGACGAAGGCTGGCGCTTCAGTGCGCGAACGCTGCGCATATTCCAGCGCGGGCACATGATGGAGAGCGCAGCCGCGCTCTGGCTGGTAGATGCCGGATTTCACCTGACGCAGACCGGGCGTGATGGCAAGCCCTTGGGCTTTGCTGTCGCTGACGGCGCGTTCGCCGGTCACGTTGACCGGGTCATCACGGGCGGGCCGCTGCCTTTGGAGTATCCCTTCATATGGGAGCACAAGGCCTTGGGCTCTAAGAGCTGGAAGGCCATCGAGAGCAAGGGGCTTGCGAAAGCGAAGCCCGAGTATGCCGACCAGGTCGCGGTCTATCAGGCATACCTTGGCCTCACGGCCCCCGCGCTGTTCATGGCGACCAACTGCGACACGATGGAATTGCACCTCGAGTTCGTGCCGTTCGACAAGGCGCGGGCGCAGGCCGCATCAGACCGGGCCGTGGCGATCATTCAGGACAGTCGCGCCGGGGCCATGCGGCCGCGCTGCACGGATGATCCGGCTTTCTACGCATGTTCGGATTGCCCATTCAAGGTGAGGTGCTGGGCATGAGCAAGCAGGAAGAACGTCTCGACCATATCACGCGGCTTGTTGCTTTGACGTCTTCAAACCTCGTGCGCGTCATGTCTGAAGTCGAGTTGCTGCTACCGAAAGACAAGGACCGGGCCGAGTTCTACGCGCGTCTCGCCGTCAACGTTTTCGGACTGTCCTACTCATACAGCCGCAACGCGATGCTGGACAAATTGTCCGACAAGGAACGCCAAGAGGTCAGCGTCAAAATCTCTGAATTCATGCGCGACGCTGCCGACGTGCTTGAGAGCGGCAATTCTCCGGTTGTGGAGTTCGTCAAATGATCGACTTCAATTCCGCACCGCGCCAAGGCGTGCTGGAAGACGCCACGTTGAAGCGCGAGCGGGTCCGCAGGGGCCTGCAAGCGCGCGTGCGCGAGTTCGTGCGCTATCTCTACCCCCGCGCCGTCATGACGCCACGCGATGCCCGCATAGGAGACGCCAGCGGCGCACGCGGCTACAGCATGTCCATCAGCCTGACGGCCGACGAGACTGCCGGGCGCTATATCGATCACGCCAACGGCAACGAGAAAGGCGACATATTCAGCCTCTACGCCATCGCCCACAATCTCGACCCACACCGCGACTTCCCGCAAATCCTGGCCGAGTGCGACCAGTGGCTAGGCGGCACCCCCGCCCCCCGGGCCGAGGTGCGACACGTCCTTGAGGCGGCAAAGCCGGTCGAGCCCGAACCCACACGCTCCCTCGAGGCGAAATACGTCTACCGGGACAAGGCAGGCCGGAAGCTGTGCGAGGTGAACCGCTGGGCCCTGTCCAACGGCAAGAAGACATTCGACGTGCCAGGCGGGATGCCAACCCCGCGCCCGCTTTATGGCCTCGAGCGATGGCATACGTCCGCTTTTGTCGTGTTGGTCGAAGGCGAGAAATGCGCCGACGCGCTTACCTCAATTGGGGTAGACGCCACGACCCTCATGGGCGGCTCGAGCACGATCATAGACAAGTCCGACCTGACACCGCTCGCAGGCAAGACGGTCATTCTCTGGCCCGACAACGACGCGCCCGGCGCAAAATACATGGACGAACTGGCCGCGCCCCTCGCCGCCATCGGCTGCATTGTGCGACGCCTCACCCCGCCCGCAGGCAAGCCCGACAAATGGGACGCCGCAGACGCCATCTCCGAGGGCTTCGACGTGGTCGGGTTCCTGCGGGAGAAGACGCAGGCCGCAGGCCCCACCATCCTGCACGAGCTGTGGCCCGATATCCGCTTCACCTATGAGCCGGAACTCGTCGAGGAACTGTTTCCCCGCGTCGGCCTCGGCACGATCTACGGGCCATCCACCGCCGGCAAGACGTTCGTCACCCTCGACTGGATGGCCGCCATCGCCACCGGCAAGCCCCTGTTCGGCAGAGACACAGAACCAGTCGGGGTGCTCTACCTCGCCTTCGAAGGCTTCTACGGCATCAAGAAACGCATCCACGGCATCAAGCAGGAGAAAGGCCTGTCAGCCGTCGCCCTAGAGCTCGTAGACGCCCCGTGGACGCTGTCAGAGCCCGAGGCGTGGCCCGCCATGCGGGAACACATCGCGGCCGCCCGTGGGCGCCTGGACGAGACGGGTTACCCCCTCGGCATCATCGTCGTGGACACCCTGACAGCCGCCTACGCCGGCATCGACGCCAACAGCCAGGGCGAGGTCACCAAGGCCATGCGACAGCTCAAGCGCCTCGCCATGGACCTGCAATGCCTCGTGCTGGTTGTCGGCCACACCGGCAAGGACACCACGCGCGGCATGGTCGGATCGTTCGCCTACAAGTCCGAAAGCGACACCTTTATCGAGCTCCGCACCGAGAAAGACGAGGGCGACGACGCCGTCAAACGCCGGTCCATCTATATAGAAAAAGTAAAGGATGGGCCGTCCGATTTCACCCTCTCAGACTACGCCCTGATTGAAGTCCGCATCGGCACAAAGCCGAACGGGAAGCCCATCACGACATGCGTGGTCGAGTGGGTCCAGCCGGTCAGGAAGGCGAACGGAACCACCTATTCCGGGGCCTACCAATCCATTCTCAACATGCTTCAGGACGCCCCTATGACCACGTTTGAGGTTGCGGACAAACTTGGCTTGGATCGGTCAAATGCAGGCAAGAAATTGCGCTCACTTGAGGATGATGGGGCAGTTTTCTCCCGTGAAGACGGAAAGCGCAAGGTGTGGGTGGCAATTGCCCACGTTTTGCCCACTGACAATGAATAGAAACAAGGAGTTAGGTGCATGTGGGCAAATGTGGGCAACACTGGGCAATGCTGTTTGCGACACCCGAGAGAATGTGGGCAACGGGACCGCCTGTAAGGGCCCGTTGCCCACTTCGGGTCGGCGGCCTTTCTGCAAGAGCAATAATTTTTCCCCTAGCTGAAGGATGATCGAACGTGACAACCAACCTGAAACCAGCCGACGAACTGAAGTCCATCCGCGACCGGATCAAGGAACTGCAAGTGCGCGAGACCGAGCTGCGCGAAGGCATCATCGCCGGCAAGCTGGACGCCGTGGGCGTTATGGCAATCGCTTTCGTGACGAAGCAGAAGCAGCGCCGGTTCGATAGAAAATCTGCTGAAGCCGAACTGGGCGACCTGTCCCGGTTCGACAAGCCGACCGAGGTGATTGCCGTCCGCGTGCAGGAACGCGTTTATGAACCCGAGGAGGCTTGACCAGCCCGCCGACGCGCAGCACAACCATCAGGCGAGCAGTCCGACAGTGACCGCCGCAACGACCGGACCACGGGCACCACACCAGGAGCCCGACCACCATGACGAACCACTCGCAGTGCCTGAACGAATTCCGAGACGCGTCTGCACTCGTGCGGATGACCTTCGCCGCGCTGTCCGAGGCGCGTGAAGTCCAGATCATCGCTAACCGCACACACGCCGACGCGAACGAGGCGTACATCTCCGCGCAGGCCCGCCTCGACGCAGCCGACGCCGCACTCATCGCCGTCCGCGCCGAAGCACCCGCAGCAGCCGACATCGACGTGACGCGCCAGCCCGTCAGCTTCACATTTGTCGAAGCGACGATCCCTAACTGTTCGGCCGAGTAGCAACCATGGGGCGATTGGGGAGGCCACGTAAGGCAGGCGCACGCTACCCGTCAGGGGGCTTGCGTCCAACCGATGCCGAAATCGAACGCCGCAAAACACCGCGGGGCGAGACGGTCGAACCAACGCCCGAGACCATGGCCCGTAGACATGCTCTATTTGGCGATTGGAAGGCCGTACGTGAGGAAGTCTGCCCAATCGATAGGGTGGCCGCCCGCCTCACCGAGGAGCAGTACCACGCGGGCCGCTACGCCCGCGCGGTATATGCCCGTTACGTGGTCGCCATCCGCGCGCCACGGATCACGGCCGGCCAGTTAAGGGATTTTGTGCAAGGCAGCGGCGAGGGCGGCATGACTTACGACCAGGCCCGCGCCGCCGTTGCCGAGTACCTCGACGCGGTGACAGCCATCCGGCGCTATTCGTATCGATCACTGCTCGAGGTGCAACGCGTCATGCACGGGTCACCCCCCCGATCGCTTGACGTGCTTGCGGTCGGATTGACAGCCCTTGCCGATCATCTCGGGTTTACGCGGGCGGATGCGGCATGATGTGGATCGAACAGGGGTTCTACGTCAGCGCCGGAATGCTCTGCGTTTGCCTGTTGCTGGCTTGGCTATGGCCGCGGCGCGACACATGACCGACCTCGCCGTCAAATGTAACTTTACAACGCCAGCAAATCGCCTTATTTGGGAAATTCAGAGTGGCGGTTCCTGTGTGGAGCCGCCATTTTTCGTTGCGGGGCGACATGATCCTACCAACGCGCGAAGTGATGGCATCCATCGAAACCGCGCGCTGGTCACCTGATCCCGAAACCGTCGCAACGCTCGATTTCATCGTTTCATCGCTGACCGTCCCGGACGATACCGGAACCAGCGAGCTGCAACGCATCTATCAACGCTGCGCATACGAAGCCGAACGGGACGAGGCTGCCGGGCAGATGGGCTTTCGCCTGGCTGCCTCGAGACGCAAGCACGTCTACGTCTGGTTCATGGCGGATTGCCCCGATGATGGCTGGTGTTCGTTTCATCTGGTTCTTAGCGACAGGCCGATTGTCCGCGAAGACGTCCGACGAAAGGCCAAGCGCAGATATTCGCTGAACCTGCTGAAGGATCGCTCCGAGTGGGTCGGATACGAAAAACCCCCCGCCGGTGAGGGCGAGGGGTTTGACGGTTAAGCGGACTTTTTCCACCTGAGTTCGGCCAGTTGGCGGGCCGGGTTGGTCTGAACCGGGACGATCCGGTTGTCTCGCAGCGTCCGGGCAAACCCGAACGAGGCGAAGACGTTCACGAGGCTGATAAAGAAGCAGGCAGGCCACAAGGCCCAAGCCGGCGCCAGATCATACTCGGTATTGAGATGCTCGAGCCCGATGTGGTTCAGGCCAGCCTCAATACAGCAGAAGCCAACGGCAAGAATGCCAGCAACAACTGCGGTGAACCAGTTCCGCGTCTCCCAAGCTTCCTGAACCCGGCCAACGGCCTTGCTCAGGAGGAACACGATAACGGCCATTGCGACCGTCAGGAGCGTGCCAGGAAGCCAACCCTTGGCCCAAAAGCCCAGAGTGGCGGTGACGACCGAAAGTGCGACGAAAGCAACGCAAGCCTGGCTTTCAAACGGACGAGCTTCGGTATATTTGGTGGTCATTAGCGGGGGTCCTTTCCCGTTAGGACCGTGGGTGAGGGGCTAAAGCCTCCCCGCGGTCCGCTTATTTTCAATCTGCTCTCCAAGCGCGTTTTGCTTGTGCAGTGACATCAACATACGCATTCGCCTGTTGCGGGATACGTTACCGCTTCAAGTTACATGGCAGTCCCCAAATCAACAGTTCGTGAAGTGACGCAAAGGAAGGCAAGATGGCCTATCCCAATCCGATCATCCGATACCGCGAGAACAACCGCGAAATCTTGCGCGGCGTCACTAAAGACCATCGCGTCGGAAGGTTCGTCTTGCAACAACGTGAAGACGAGACGGGGAAGACGACGCTAGACTTCACGGACATCTTGAACGGCGCAACCATCACAGCCGCTGTCGCTGACAACAACATCAGCGGAACTGTCGCTGTTTCATCCGGACAGGTCACGCTGACAACGACCGGCCTGGGCATGGGCTACGGAGACACGGACATCACGGTCACGTTCTCAGACGGACGCATCCGCATCGAGAAGCTCCGCTATGCCGAGGTCAACGGGAACTGGCGCAGCGATTACGGATGGACCTACGCATCGTGAGTGACCTGAGCGAACAGCAGGAACGCTTTTGCCGATACATCGTTGAGGGCATGACGCAAACGGAAGCCTACAAGCTTTCAGGCTACAACGTCGCCAATGACAACGTGGCCGCTGCGAATGCGAGCCGCTTGCTAAAGACGGCTAAGATAGCCGAACGGATTAGCAGCCTTCGCAAACCAATGGCCGTAGACGCCACTGTGACGCTCTCCTGGCTCATCCAGCAGGCCAAAGAGGTCCTAGCATCGGCAAAGGCTGACGCCTCTCACGCGGCTTCCATAGCGGCCATCAAAGAGCTCGGCATTCTGAGCGGCGAGCGCATCGAGCAATCGATCCGCACAAACCGGAACATCTCAGTCGATGAATACAGCGACGAAGACCTTACCGCATATCTCGCCAGCAATGGCAGCGCAGGAGCTATTGCGGAGGCGTCACGCGCGAAGGGGTCTGATCCCGTTCACTAGCTACACCAATCACGCTTACGAGCCCGCGCCGCCACATTCGGAGATAGCCGAGAAGCTGGAAGCGGTGGAACGGGGCGAGATCGATCGCCTGATGATCTTCATGCCGCCAAGGCACGGCAAGTCGGAACTGGCATCGAGGCGCTTTCCCGCCTGGTACATGGGCCGGAACCCGCAGAAGCAGATCATTGCGGCGTCCTATAACTCGGATCTTGCCTCAGACTTCGGGCGCGAGGTGCGGAACATCATCCGGACGCACGAGTTCTCGCGCCTGTTCAATGTGAAGCTTGCAGAGGACAGCCGCGCGGCCGGCAGGTGGAACACGGACGCGGGCGGGGCTTACGTTGCGGCTGGTGTCGGCACGGCTGTCACTGGTCGTGGCGCTCACATCCTGCTGATCGATGACCCTGTGAAGGACCGTGAGGAAGCCGAGAGCGAGCTGCGCCGGGACACGATTTGGAACTGGTACACATCAACGGCTTACACCCGCCTGATGCCTGGCGGTGCGGTGATCCTGATCCAGACGCGCTGGCATGAGGACGACCTGGGCGGGCGGCTCCTCGAAGCCGAGAACAACGGCGGCGACCAGTGGGTCAAGGTCAACCTGCCTGCGCTGCACGATGGCAAGGCGCTCTGGCCTGAACGCTATGACGTAGACGCTCTGAAGCGCATCAAGGCCGCGATCGGGCCTAGGGATTTCGAGGCGCTCTACCAGCAGAACCCGACGCCTGATGACGGAACCTTTTTCTTAAGGGACTGGTTCAAGCGCCACGACGAAGCGCCCAGGCTGGGCCACATCTACATAACCAGCGACTACGCGGTGACCGAGGACGGCGGCGATTGGACCGCGCATCTCGTGTGGAACTACCACGAGGACACGCTGACGCTGATTGACGGCTGGACCGGCCAGACCTCGGCAGATGTGTGGATCGAGGAGCTGCTGCGGCTGTTCAAGCAACACAGGCCGCTCTGCTACTTTGGCGAGGCTGGCGTGATCGTGAAGGCGGTCAAGCCGATGCTCACGCGCAGAATGAACGAGCTGCGGGTGTTCTCTCGCACTGAGTGGATACCGTCGATCTCGGACAAGCCGACACGGGCGAGGGCATTCCAGGCTCGCGCTGCGATGGGCAAGGTCAGCCTGCCGCGCACGGATCTGGGCGAGAAGGTGCTGAACCAGCTTCTGAGCTTCCCGGCGGGCAAGCATGACGACCTCGTAGATACCTGCGCATTGATGGGCATGGTGATCGACATGGCGCATCCTGGCTTCACGCCGGCAGCGCCTCTCCCTCTGACGCGACCACGCGACTATCGGCCAGCAGCAAAGGCTGACAATTGGCGAACATTGTAGCGATGTCATCTAAGCCCGAAGCGGGCGAGGACGGCGCCGAGCGCATCCGGAAAATGGTGCGCGAGTATCTGGACACGATGGAGGAAGCGCGCGACCGCGCCAGCCTTGCGCGTGATTACTATGACGGCAAACAATGGACGCGTGAGGAGATTGCGACCCTCAAACAACGCGGCCAGCCGCCGATCGTCTTCAATCGCATTAAGAGGAAAGTGGACTCGATCTTGGGCGTCGAGCGCAACAGGCGCACCGATCCCAAGGCGTATCCGCGCACACCTCGAGATGAGCAAAGCGCCGACATCGTAACGCAGGCGCTGCGCTTCGTGTCCGACCAGACGCGGCTCAACAACATCTTCTCAGGCGCTTTCGAGAATGGGATGATCGAGGGGGCAGGGGCCGCCGAAGTCATCATGGACGGCCCTGAGGATATCAAGGTCAACCTCATCCCGTGGGATGAGTTCATCTTCGACCCGCGCTCAAGCAGGCACGATTTCAGCGATGCGCGCTATCTCGGCGTCCTCAAGTGGATGGACGCAGACGACGCAATCGCGCTGTACCAGGACAAGGCCAAGGAAATCGAGAACGGCATTACGGGCTCGGAGAAAGCCTTCGTTGCGGACGTCTCCGTTGATGACAAGCCGTCATCCGGGACGTGGATTGATCGCAAAAGGAGAAGGGTCCAGGTCTGTCAGCTCTATTACAAGCAGGGCTCAGAGCATAACTACGCAGTCGTTGTCGGTTCCGTGCTGATCATGGACGGGCCGAGCTACTACCGCGACGAGAAGGGCCGCACGGTCTGCCCGATCGAGGCATTCTCGGCCTACGTGGACCGCGAGAACAATCGTTACGGCGTGGTTGCCGACATGCGCGGCCCGCAGGACGAGATCAACCACAGGCGCAGCAAAGCCGTCCACTTCCTGCACTCTCGCAGGGTGATGGCGCAACAGGGCGCTGTTGCTGAGGTAGGCCAGGCCACGCGCGAGATGGCCCGTCCTGACGGCTGGGTCGAGGTGGTTGACCCGCAATCCGTGCAGGTTCTCGACACGCAGG
>JBEIFU010000021.1:0-17787 GCA_040382295.1 Alphaproteobacteria bacterium | reverse complement strand
GTCTTCTGGCCGAACACCTCGTGGATCGCCTTGATTTCGGGGATGTCGCCGACTGGCGTGGAGGTTGCGTGCGGATTGATGTAGTCGATGGGCGCCTTGACGTTCTGGATTGCCATGCGCATGCATCGCACGGCGCCTTCGCCCGAGGGGGCTACCATGTCGGCGCCGTCGGCTGTTGCTCCATAGCCCACGATCTCGGCGTAGATCTTCGCGCCGCGGGCCTTTGCATGGTTCCACTCTTCAAGCACCAGGATGCCGCCGCCGCCCGATATCACGAAGCCGTCGCGGTTCTTGTCGTAGGCGCGGCTGGCGGTTGCGGGCGTGTCATTGTATTTCGAGGACATGGCGCCCATGGCATCGAACAGGACGGACAGGGTCCAGTCGAGCTCCTCGCCGCCACCCGCAAACATGATGTCCTGCTTTCCCCACTGGATCATTTCGTAGGCATTGCCGATGCAGTTGGCAGAGGTCGAGCATGCCGAGGAGATGGAGTAGTTCACGCCCTTGGTCTTGAACCAGGTCGAGAGGTTCGCCGAGCAGGTCGAGGACATCGCCTTCGGGACTGCAAAGGGGCCCACTTTCTTCGGGCCTTTCACGGGCTCGCTGCGGGCTGTGTCGGCAGCTGCGACAATCGCTTTCGTCGAGGGGCCGCCCGATCCAACGATCAGGCCGGTGCGCTCGTTCGAGACATGGTGCGGCTCGAGGCCCGCGTCTGCAATTGCCTGGCTCATCGCCATCCATGCGTAAGCGGCGCCATCGCCCATGAAGCGGCGGGCGCGACGGTCGACGGCGGTCTCCAGGTCTACCTTGAGGCTGCCGTGGACCTGGCTGCGGAAGCCCATCTTCTGATAGTCCTCGGCGGCGACGATGCCTGAGCGCGCCTCACGCAAGGAGGCTAGAACCTCTTGCGTCGTGTTGCCGATCGAGCAGACGATGCCCATGCCTGTTACAGCCACGCGTCTCATGTCACTCGTGTCCCTTTGTTGGAGCTTCAGGCTGGTACGGCGTCGTCCTGGAAAACGCCGACGCGCAGGTCTTTGGCTTCATAGATCGTCTTGCCATCCACCATCATGATGCCGTCCGCAATGCCCATCACCAGCTTGCCCTTCATGACGCGCCGGAAATCGATCGCATAGGTAACAAGCTTTGCGGTGGGCAGGACCATGCCGGTGAATTTCACTTCGCCCACGCCGAGTGCGCGCCCCTTTCCCTTGCCGCCAGCCCAGCCCAGGTAGAAGCCCACAAGCTGCCATAGCGCATCAAGGCCGAGACATCCCGGCATGACAGGGTCCGACTCGAAGTGACACTTGAAGAACCAGTGATCCGGCAAGATATCGAACTCGGCCTGGATATGACCCTTATCGTTGGCACCTCCCTTTTCGGATATCCGGGTGATGCGATCGAACATGAGCATCGGGGGGAGGGGCAGTCTGGGGAAGCCAGGGCCAAAGAGTGTGCCGTGGGCGCATCTGAGAAGGTCTTCGCGCTGGAAGCTGGAGTAGGCCTTTGCCGGATTCGTTTCTGCTGTTTGCATCGGGATTTTTCGGGCCTCTCCTGCGCGTCCGCTTGACTTTCAATGTTAACCATTCAGAGTCGCTCGCGCGCGGTCCGGACGGCTTCAAGACCGTGCATCAAGCCTCGGCGTGGCTCATTTCCTGAGGGCCGACACTAAGGGCTGGTTCGCAGGGTTTCAACCTCGGATGGTGGGTGACCTCGATGACAGGCATGCGACCCACAGGGTCTAAGACCGGCAGCGCCCGGACTGCGCGCCGTTCCGATCGTGCTTTTTTTGCGCCCGATCTTGCGGGTCGGTTGCTGGATGCCGGACTGCGCCCAACGCGCCAAAGGTTGGTGCTGGCCCGGCTCCTGTTCTCCGAGGGCCACCGGCACGTGACTGCCGAGGACCTGCACGACGAGGCAATCCGGGCAGGAGAGCGGCTGTCACTGGCAACTGTCTACAATGCGCTGCACCAGTTCACGCAGGCTGGTCTTTTGCGTCCCGTGATTGTCGATGGCGACCGGATCCACTTCGATACGAACACGTCTGACCATCATCATTTCTACAGCGAGGGTGAGGGTCTTCTTGTCGACATTCCGGGTGGCGATGTCCGTATCGAAGGCTTGCCCAGTCCTCCTTCGGGCGAGGAAATCCTGCGTGTCGACATCATCGTACGCCTGAAGACGCGGCGTCGAGGTTAGAATTATTCCAACTTATTGACTTTATCCCTTCTCGCCGCAATGTTTACTATCTTCGATCCGTGCAGTTTATCGATGACCTGAAAAGGAGAGGACCGTGACGAAACTCGCAAACTCCAAAACGCTTGAGAACCTCAAGGCTGCCTTCGCCGGCGAAAGCCAAGCCAATCGCCGCTATCTCTACTTCGCGCAAAAGGCCGACGTTGAGGGATACAACGACGTGGCTACCGTGTTCCGTTCGACAGCCGAGGGTGAGACTGGCCATGCGCATGGTCACCTTGAATTCCTCGAGGCTGTCGGCGATCCGGCGACGGGCCTGAAAATCGGCTCGACGTCTGACAATCTGAAGGCATCGATTGCCGGCGAGACGCACGAGTACACCGACATGTACCCGGGCATGGCGAAGACGGCGCGCCAGGAAGGTTTTGACGAGATCGCAGACTGGTTCGAAACGTTGGCCAAGGCCGAGAAGAGCCATGCCGGGCGCTTCCAAAAGGCCCTCGATAATCTGGGCTAGCCACCGCTCCGGGGAGGCGTGGGCCTTTGGTCCCATGCTTCCCCTTCTTCGTTCCAGCACTCAGAAGCCGGAGGGGACCTGCGTGCCCCGGGAGCCATCATGAGAGAAGGCAGTCTTCAGGCGCCGGTACGGCATCCGCTCAACTGGCAGGATCCCGAGTTTCTCGACGAGCAGAAGCTCGATGAGGAGATGCGGCGCGTCTTCGACATCTGTCATGGGTGCCGGCGCTGCTTCAATCTGTGCGACTCGTTTCCGCGCCTGTTCGACCTCGTGGACAATTCGCCCACCGAGGAAATGGATGGCGTGAAGTCCGAGGATTTCGGCCAGGTCGTGGATGCCTGCACGCTGTGCGACATGTGCTTCATGACGAAGTGTCCCTATGTTCCTCCGCACGAGTTCAATCTCGATTTTCCCCATTTGATGTTGCGCTACCGTGCGGCAGAGGCCGCGAAGGGCAAGACGCATTTTGTTGCGCGCCAGCTTGCCGAGATGGATCGCAATGGAACAATGGCGGCCGTCGTTTCGCCAATTGCCAACTGGGGATCGGACGTCAAGAACCAGACCACACGCAAACTTGCCGAGCGCGTTGCAGGCATTGATGCACGTGCAGAATTGCCCAAGTTCAATTCCCGCACCTTCCTGATGCAGGACCGTGCAGATCCCGGCTTCGCCAATGAAGCTGCGCCAGCCTTTGGCAAGCGAAAGGCGCTTTTGTTTGCAACCTGTTTCGTCAATTACAACCGACCCATCACAGGCATGGCGGCGCGCAAGCTGCTCAATCACCTGGGTGTGGAGGCGATCGTCGAATATCCGGGCTGCTGTGGCATGCCCTTCCTCGAGCAAGCGAACCTTGAGCGTGTTGCGGCACAAGCGGACAAGGTGTCGGCTGCGCTCGTGCCCTATATCGACAAAGGCTATGACATCATCACGCTAACGGCGAGCTGCGGATTGATGTTCAAGTTCGAGTGGCCGCTCATCGTGCCCCAGAATCAGAACGTTGCCCGGCTGGCGAAGGCCAGCTTCGATATTGACGAGTATGTGGTCGACATCGCCAAGAAGCATGGCCTTCCGGCGGGGGCCAAGCCTGTCGATGGTGGTGTCAGTGTCCATCTTGCGTGCCATGCGCGGGCGCAGAACATGGGACCCAAGGCGGCCGAGATGCTGAAATTGCTTCCGGAGACGAAGGTCGACGTGGTCGAGCGATGCTCGGGTCACGGCGGGACCTTCGGTGTCCTGAAGCCCACACATGACCTTGCTGTCAAGGTGGGCCGTCCTGCCGCGCGGTCAGCGGCGGGACAGGGAAACGCCCATGTGGTGTCTGACTGCCCGCTTGCCGCCAAGCACCTCAAGCAAATCATGCAGGGGCAGGATGCCAGCAAGGTTGTCTCGGATGCGACGCATCCGGTTGAACTCATGGCCAAGGCCTACGGTCTCGTGGAGTAGATTCATGCCGCTTCAACTCAGGAAGATCACGCCAGAAGACATCATCGATACCCGGGCTTATGCCTCGCAGCGTGCTGAGCGCCGCAAGGCCATCCTACCGCGCAAGAAGCTGCGCCGGGTCGAGGTCGGGCCGCACGCGACTTTCTACTTCGAGTGCTTCGAAACCATGCTCCAGCAAGTGCAGGAGATGCTCTATATCGAGAAGGGTGGGGCGGACCAGGTCGAGGACGAGCTCAGGGCCTATAATCCGCTCATTCCGCAAGGCCACGAGCTTGTGGCAACTGTCATGTTCGAGATCGAGGATGAGCGGCAGCGTGCACTTGTCCTGCGCCAACTGACCCATGTGGAAGAGACCATCTTCCTCGATGTCGGTGGCGAACGGATCAAGGCGGGCTTCGAGCAGGAGACGGAGCGGACGGCGCCGGATGGAAAGACTTCCTCCGTGCATTTCATTCGCTTCAGCCTGACGCCGGCGCAGATTACCCGTTTCCGGGATGCGACCGTGCCGGTCATGCTGGGCTTCGCGCATTCGAATTATGGCCACATCGCCATGCTGCAGGGCGCTACGCGGCAGGAGCTTGCGGCGGACTTTGCCTGATGCTGCAAAGGGGCGTCCTGCTATACTGGGCGCATGAAACTTTCGGATGATGACATCGAGCGCTACGCGCGGCACCTGATCCTACGCGAGATCGGTGGAGCCGGGCAGGTGCGGCTTTCCCAAGCGCGGGTTCTCATCGTGGGTGCTGGTGGGCTTGGAAGCCCTGCCATTCTCTATCTTGCGGCGGCTGGCGTTGGAACCATCGGGATTGTCGATCCCGACCAGGTCTCGCTGTCGAACCTGCAGCGGCAGATCGCCCATCGCACGCAGGATGTCGGGCGATTGAAAGCTGAAAGTGCCGTCGAGCGCGCCAGGGCGATCAATCCGAATGTGCGCCTTGCTGGGTATCCTGCGAGGCTTGATGCGGATAATGCTGCGGAGCTGATATCAGCGCATGACGTTGTGGTTGACGGGTCGGACAATTTTGCCACGCGTTTCCTCGTCAACGACACATGCTATCGGGTTGGTCGTACGCTGGTCTCGGGCGCCGTCGGACAGTTCGATGGGCAACTCTCCGTCTACAAGGCGCATCTGCGGCCAGGGGGGCGGCGTATCAATCCCTGCTATCGCTGTCTTGTCCCCGAGGCGCCGGAGGGAGCGGAAAGCTGCACGGGGGCTGGCATTGTCGGGGCGCTGACTGGCGTGGTCGGGTCGATGCAGGCGCTTGAGGCGATCAAGGAGATTCTGGGTATTGGTGAAAGCCTGGCCGGGCGTCTGATGCTCTTCGATGGCTTGGGTGCGACCGCGCGGACGGTGAGGCTATCGCCAGATCCCGGGTGTTTGGTGTGCGGACCGGACTAAGCGGTCAGGTCGCGGCCATCTCCCCTGGCAGAGCACGTTGTCACGGCCGGTTCTCGCCTTTTTGCGCTGGAGGCGATATCTGTCGCGCCTCTATTTGCTGAACCCGGAACAGACAAATGCCCGAATTGCGTCAGGATCGACGCCATCGAAACCGCTTTGCTGCGTGGCTCCTGACCCGGGAACCAGTGGACGAACCCCTCGCGGAAGTGATGCGGGGCGAGCGTGTCCCCGGTTCGCCGTTCGGATTTCTCCGTTTCCTTGTCGCGCGGCACTACCGCTTGCATGTCCTTGGCTTTGTTGCCTGCGTCGCGGTGGCGACGGCCATACAGGCCATGAGCCCCTATGTTCTTGGGCGCATGATCAACGCGCTCACAGGTGCGGTACAGGGCGGGGTGGGTGACTGGGCCGACGTGGCGCCCTATGTGGCCCTCTTTGCCTTTGTCTGGTACGCGCCCGCGGTGGTCGTGCGCAGCGCGGAGGCCATCGACATCTACATGAGCCCTCGCATGCGGGCGCTGGCGCAGAAGTATCTGTTTGCCTACCTCCTGGGGCACAGCCCGCGCTATTTCCAGGAGAATTTCGCCGGCAAGCTGGGACAGAAGATCAAGCAGGCGGGGCAGGCGACTGTCTCGCTTCTCAATATCGTTGCTTTCGAGTGCGTGCGCATCGTGGTGCTTCTGTCCGTGGGCGGTGTTCTGCTTGCGATGCAGAGCACGACGTACGCCGTGCTTCTGTTCGGATGGGCTGCCATCTACCTGGTGATGGTGACGTTCCTGGCCCGCCGGTGTGTCGAGCTATCAAAGACTTTTTCCGACGAGGTCTCGACGTCGACCGGAAAGCTGATTGATGCGATCTCGAATGCGGACCTGGTGAGGGCCTTTGCGCGGGGTGCGCATGAGCGTCGCTTCCTGTCGGGCTATCTGGCTGACGAGATGAACGCCTCGCAATCACTGCGCTGGTTCCTGATTGTCATGCGCCTGTTCATGTCCACGGCCATGCTGGTCCTGCTGGTAGGGCTGATCGTCGTTTCCATGGGTGATGCCCTGTCGGGTGAGATCAGCATCGGCGCCTTCACCATGATCTTCTTCCTGGGCTCCATGATTGCAAGCTCGGTGCAGGAGCTGTCCTACCGTATGCTGGACTTCTTCGAACAGTTGGGGACGCTTGCGGAGGCGCTCGAGCTAGTGACCCAGCCGCATGAAATCGTAGACAGGCCCGGTGCGAGGCCGCTTGAGGTGACACGTGGCGAAATCCTGTTCGATAACGTCACCTTTGCCCATGCCGACGGTCATCCCGTGTTCCAGGGTCTGACCCTTGCCATCAAGGCTGGCGAGCGTGTCGGGCTGGTGGGCAAGTCAGGTGCGGGCAAGTCGACCCTGGTCAAGCTCATGCGGCGCCAGTTCGAGCCCCAGTCCGGGCGCGTGCTCATTGACGGGCAGGATGTTTCCGCGGTGACCTGGGACTCGGTCAATGAGGCGATTGCCGAGGTGCAGCAGATGCCCGGCGTGTTTCATCGTCCCGTGCGCGACAATATCCGCTACTCGCGCCCGGATGCGGATGAGTCGCTTGTCATCGCTGCGGCGAAGGATGCGCATGCCCACGATTTCATCAGCGGGCGCGAGGCTGGCTACGACACGATCGTGGGCGAGCAGGGGATCAAGCTTTCCGGGGGCGAGCGCCAGCGGGTGGCGATTGCGCGTGCCCTGATCAAGGACGCCAGGATCCTCGTCCTCGATGAGGCGACGTCGTCGCTTGATTCCGAGAGCGAGCATCTGATCCAGGAGGCCTTGTTCGAATTGATGAAGGGCCGGACCGTCATTGCCATCGCGCACCGTTTGTCGACCATCGTGGGCATGGACCGGATCGTCTATCTGGAGCACGGGCGTATCATCGAGGATGGCAGTCATGCCGAGCTGATCGCGCGAAATGGTCCCTATGCCCAGCTCTGGAACCGGCAGGTGGGTGGGTTCATCGAAGGATAAAGTCTTCCTGCGTGCAGTGCCTTTCGCGTGCGGATTGGCTGCCGGTCAACGCGGGGTCGCCTGAATGTCCCTGACAGCCTTTCGTATGGCTGTTTCGCGTTCAGGGCCCGAGGGATGTGTCTCCGAGAGACCGCCAGCCATCCCGGAGCTGTTCAGCCTCGACCAAAGTGCAGGGGCGGCACCAATGTCGAAGCCCGCCCTGGCTGCAAGCTCAAGTCCCTTGCGGTCCGCCTCGACCTCGCGGGAGGGGTCTGCGCGCCATCCCGATCGTGTGTGTCCCAAGAGGTCATGAGCCAGCTCATGACCCAGGATCACCGCCAGCTCATCGCTGGAGCGCAGTGAGGTGTACAAAGCCGTCGTAATTGCTATCGCATTGCCGTCTGTCGCTGCGTTCATGTCGGGGCTGCGGATCAGCAGTGTAGGGCTTGTGCAAACTGTTTCGGGCACCAGCGTGCGGGTGGTCCCGTCTGCCAGCTGCAAGGTTATCGGGCCCTGTGCTGCGGCTGTCGTGGACAATGCGATGAAACGGGCTGTCGCGCCGGGGCCCGATGGCAGGTCGTCTGCGTTGATCCGCACCACGATGTCGCCCGGCTTGATACCCGCCTGATCCGCGGGGCCTTGCCTGATCGAGAGGCCGACTGTCACGGCGTCGGTCAGGCCGAATGTTTCAGCCAGGCGCCTGCGGTCCTCAAGGTTGGGGAAGTTGGCGCTTGACCAGACCACGAGGCCAATGTCGGCGCGGGCACGTCCCTGACGCTGGCATTCAGGGGCTGCAGCCCGGCGCAGGCGAAAGCCGACGCTTTCAACATCTGCCCGCTGGCGCATGTAAAGCTCTATACCCTCGGTGACAGCAGGCCCTGGCGTTGACGTCGGCGCTGCGGGGCGGTCGGATGTGGTTCCTGGTTCGCCCAGAGAGGCGCAGGCTGCGAGATGCAGCGCGATCAGGATGCATGTGGCAGCTTGCTGTCTCATCTCAGCCTTCAGTCCATATAGTACACGAGCGACTTCAGATAGGCCGTCTCGGGCAGCATCGGGTGGACCGGGTGGTCGGGGCCAGCGCCGCTGGCGCGAATGAGGCGCGATTGGCGACCGGTGCGGTGGATGCCGATGGCACATTCCTGCTGAAAGCGCTCGGCCGAAATGGCGTGGCTGCAGGAGGCGATGCACAGGAGGCCGCGGGGTGCGACGAGCGCGGCACACAAGCGTGCAAGCTTTCGATAGCCGCGGGCGCCAGCCTCCAGATCCTTACGGGCGCGGACAAAAGGGGGAGGGTCACAGGAGACGATGTCGAAACGCTCGCCGCGGGGTCCCATGGCCTCAAGTTCGAGCATGGCATCGCAACGACGGGTCTCGATCGTGTCTGGTAGCTTGTTCTCGCGCGCTGTCGTCATCGCCTGCTCGAGAGCGGGGGCTGAGGAGTCGAGCATCAGCGTCTGTGCTGCGCCCTGCCGGGCTGCGGCCAGCGCCAAGGCGCCAGTATAGGAGAAGGCATCGAGCAGGCGCTTGCCATGGGACTGGCGTACAAGGAATTCCCTGTTGTCCTTCTGGTCGAAGTACCAGCCCGTCTTCTGCGCGGTGGTGGGGGTGAAGCTGTGTGTGACGCCGCCCTCTTCGACGACGGCGCGCGCTTTTTCATCGCCGTATGCGCAGCGCACATCCTCTGACAGTCCCTCGTGGGTGCGTGAAGGGGCGTCGTTCTTGATGAAGATCGCGCGAGGCGAGAATATATCTGTCAGTGCGGCGATCCAGTGCGCTTCCAGCTTGTCCATCCCTGCTGTGCCGGATTGCGCCACGAAGACCTCGTCGAAGCGATCGATCACAAGACCGGGGCAATTATCTGCTTCGGCGTGGATCAGGCGGTAGAAAGGTCTCGGGAAGAGTGCATCGCGCAGTTGGCGAGCTGTTTCGAACCGGCATGCGAAGAAGTCCTTGTTGATCGCCGCCGATCCGTCTGTCGTGAGGATGCGCGCTGCAATCAAGCTGTGCGGGTTGAACGTCGCAGTTCCGAACGAATTTCCCTGCTCACCCGTGACGTCGACCAGCGTGCCGGGTGCCAAGATCTTTGTCGCACGGTCCATCACGATTTCGTTCGAGTAGACCCAAGGGACGCCGCTCTTCAAGCGGGCGGCCTGTTTCGGGTTCACGCGCAGGAGCGGGCGAGGGGTCACAACATCCCGGCGAGCACGCGGTCGGGCGGCTTGTGGCCATCAGCAAAGGTCTTGATGTTGATGATGACCTTCTCGCCCATGTCGATGCGGCCTTCCAGGGTTGCCGATCCCATGTGGGGCAACAAGACGACATTCTGCAGTTTCAGGAGCTTCGGGTTGACTGCCGGTTCGTGTTCAAACACGTCCAGGCCGGCGCCTGCGATCTCCCTCGCCTCGAGCATGCGCGCAAGGGCATTTTCGTCGATCACTTCGCCACGTGCGGTGTTGACGATGAACGCAGACTGCTTCAGCAGTTTCAAGCGCCGCGCCGACAGGAGATGGTAGGTGGCCGGTGTATGAGGGCAGTTGACCGAGACGATGTCCATTCGTGCGAGCATCTGGTCGAGGCTGTCCCAAAAGGTTGCCTCAAGCTCGTCCTCAATCGCTTTCGCAACCATCTTTCTGTTGTGATAGTGAATCTGGAGACCGAAGGCCTTGGCCCTGCGCGCGACGGCCTGTCCGATCCGACCCATCCCGATGATGCCCAGGCGCTTGCCGGTGAGGCGCTGGCCGAGCATCCATGTCGGTGACCAGCCCTTGAACTCGCCCCGGGAGATGATCGTCGAACCTTCCACGATGCGGCGGGGTACAGCGAGGATCAGGGCCATGGTGATGTCGGCGGTGTCTTCCGTCAGGACTCCTGGCGTGTTCGTCACCGTGATGCCGCGTGCGCGTGCGGTTTCGAGGTCAATATTGTCCACACCCGCGCCAAAGTTTGCGATCAGCCGCAGACGCTCCCCCGCTCGCGACAGAATACGCGCGTCGAGGCGATCGGTTACCGTGGGAACGATGATGTCTGCGCGCTGTACGGCGTCGATCAGCTGTTCTCGCGTCATCGCCGTGTCATCGACGTTCAGACGTGCGTCAAAGAGCTCGCGCATCCGGGTCTCGATGGCGTCCGGCAGCTTGCGCGTTACGATGACCAGCGGTTTCTTGTTGGGCATGGGTGAGGTTCGATATCCACCGTTGATTTCTCTGTAGCAGGGGAACAATCCCGTTCCTAGACAAAAATGCCCTGCGAATGCCCTCGGGTCGATAACCCAAAATTAAGCCAACTGACCCTGATATTGCTCATCAAAACAGCAACTCAACCACAAGAACCGGCGGCTACATGACCGACCGGAAACGAGGGTAACTTTGCAACGGGTCCTGTCGGGTTTCTTGGGTGCGATCTTCGGCCTCTGGGGGCTGGTTACGGCAGCAGCGGAGGTGCCACCCGCCGGGCCCCGCGGTGGTGCTCAGGTACAAGCTGCGTTGTCGCCTGGTGCGTCTGCCATGGTGCCGCCGCCCATTGTTGCCACGGGCTTGCCGGTGCCACGTTGGGTTACCATCAAAGCCGGTCGGGTCAATGTGCGCCGTGGTCCGTCCATGGACCAGGACATTCTCTGGACTTATGTAAAGCCAGGAACCCCGATCGAGATCATCGCCGAGTATGACAGCTGGCGGCGGATACGCGATGCCAATGGGTCCGTCGGCTGGGTCAAGGGGGCCATGCTCGATGGTCGGCGAAATGTGCTTGTCACCGGCGGGGTCAACGCGCCCCTGCTCAGCGAGCCTCGCGACGATGCACGGACGATGGCCTATGCGGCTCCGGGCCTCGTTGCCCGCCTTCTATCCTGTGCAGGACGATGGTGTTCGATTTCCTCGCGGGGGTATGAAGGATACGTCCAACGAAACCGCCTATGGGGCGTGCATGCATCGGAGCACGTGAACTGACCATTCCGGCCTGCGAGCCAGGATCAAAGTCCGTCAAAGAGTGCGGTTGACAGGTAGCGTTCCGCGAATGATGGGATGATCGTGACGATCGTCTTTCCAACCATGTCGGAGCGCGTAGCCACTTCGAGGGCAGCTGCTACCGCTGCTCCGGAGGAAATGCCTACGGGGATGCCTTCAAGCCTCGCTACCTTTCGGGCTGTTGCGAAAGCAGTCTCGTTGCCGATGGTAATGATCTCATCGATGATGGCCTGGTCCAAGACACCCGGGACAAAGCCCGCCCCGATGCCCTGGATCTTGTGAGGCCCCGGTTGCCGGCCAGACAGTACGGCGCTGTCCTCTGGTTCCACTGCAATCATGCGCAGCGTCGGTTTGCGCTGCTTGAGAGCTCTACCAATTCCCGTAATCGTGCCGCCCGTGCCAACGCCACAGACCACAACGTCAACGTTGCCCTTCGTGTCGTTCCAGATTTCCTCGGCAGTCGTGCGCTCGTGGATGGCGGGGTTGGCAGGGTTCTCGAATTGCTGCGGGATGATGGAGTTCGGGATCTCCTTCGCCAGTTCCTGGGCGCGCGCGACAGCGCCTCGCATGCCTTGCGCGGCGGGGGTGAGTTCGAGCCTTGCTCCCAAAAGAAGCAGCATCTTGCGTCGCTCGACCGACATGGACTCTGGCATCACGAGGACCAGCTGGTAGCCCTTGGCGGCCGCGACAAAGGCGAGTGCAATGCCCGTGTTTCCAGAGGTCGGCTCGATGAGCGTCGTGCCGGGGCCGATACGCCCCTGTCGTTCAAGGTCCTCGATCATCGATACGCCGATCCGGTCCTTGACGCTGGCGAGCGGATTGAAGAATTCCAGTTTCAGCAGGACGTCGGCGCGTGCACTTGCCTCACGCGCGATGCGGTGGATCCGAACGAGCGGGGTGTTTCCAATCGTGTCGACGATAGAGTCATAGATCCGGCTACGACCGGCTGCTGCGGTGGTCATCGACATTGTCCTTTTGGCGGCAGTCTCAAATTGCGAAGTCAACGCGCGGTGCTGCTGGCTCTGCGATGCCCTGTTCCTCGGCGCGCAGGCAGAGTGCCTCCACGGTGAGGTTATCCAGTTGCCGCAAAAGGTCCAGATGCACTGCCTCTATGGCGGGGCGGACTATTCTTTCGCCAATCGGGGACGATGCCGTGAGGGGCGGCTCGTCCGCCACCTCGAGCGCGGCCACGATGCGGACGATCTCGCCAGCCGTAATGCGTCGGCGTTCCTTTGCGAGGCGATAGCCGCCGCGCGGACCGCGAACACCCTTCAGAACACCCTGACGCACCAATGCCTGCATGACCTGTTCGAGATAGCGGTCAGGAACGCCTTGCCGTCGCATGATCTCGCGCGACTGGACAGGTTCGGGCCTTGCGTTGCAGGCAATGTCGACGACGGCTTCGAGGGCGAGGATGGCCTTGCGTGATAAACGTAGCATGAGGTTACCTTTCGTCCTTGGTTCGCATTCCGGTTGAGCCAAAGCCGCCTGAGCCGCGCGCCGTTTCCGGCAGGCGGGCGACGGGTTCAAAAACTGCTGTGGTGACCGGTGCGATTACCAGCTGGGCGATCCGGTCGTTGCGCTGGATGGAAAAGGCTTCGGGTCCGAGGTTCACAAGTATCACCTTCACTTCGCCGCGATAGTCCGCATCGATCGTGCCTGGTGCGTTCAAGGTCGTAACGCCATGCTTGGCCGCGAGCCCCGAGCGTGGGCGAACCTGGCCTTCAAAACCCTCGGGGATGGCGATGGCATGTCCTGTCGCAATTGCCCGGAAGCCGCCGGGTTCCAGGATGACATCTTCAGCCGCATGCAGATCGTAGCCCGCTGCGCCCGATGTTGCGCGTGTTGGCGGGTGGATGCCTTCCGCGCCAGCCATCTGCAGGCAGGAGACGACAATTGGTCCGCTTGTCATTGCTGGCCATCTTTCATCTGTGCTGCGATGCGCGCGACCAGCCTGCGCGCCACCTCGGGCTTTCCAAGCGTGGGCCAAGTTTCCTCGCCATTGCGGGTCACGATGTGTACCGTGTTGCTGTCACCGCCGAGCACGCCCTGCGAGGGCGAAACGTCGTTGGCTACGATCCAGTCGCAGGACTTGCGATCCAGTTTTGTGCGCGCATGCGCGAGAACATTCTCGGTCTCGGCGGCAAAGCCGATCACCAGCCGGGGCCTGCCCAGGTTGCGGGTGGCGATCGTGTGAAGGATGTCAGGGTTTTCGATCAGATGCAGGTTCGGTGGGGCACTGCCGGGCTGCTTCTTGATCTTTTGGGCGGTTGAGCCTTCCACGCGCCAGTCGGCGACGGCTGCGGTGAAGATGGCAATGTCTGCTGGCAGCGCGTGGTCGCAGGCTGCGAGCATCTCCACGGCGGTCTCGACGTGAACTGCATTCACGCCGGGGGGCGTCGGCAAGGCCGTTGGGCCCGTCACGAGGGTGGTCCTCGCGCCGGCCTGTGCCAGTGCTTCTGCAATCGCGTAGCCCTGTTTGCCGGAGGAGCGGTTCGAGATGAAGCGGATGGGGTCGATGGCTTCGAGTGTGGGGCCTGCTGTCACGATGGCGTGATGGCCGGCAAGTGATTGGCCGTGCGCCAGGGCTGCTGTGATCGCGTTGACGATTTCCGGCGGTTCGGCGAGGCGGCCGATGCCATACTCGCCGCACGCCATGCTGCCCTCGACGGGGCCGACCATACGGGCTCCACGGGCAAGGACTTTGGCCAGGTTTTCCTGTGTCGCAGGGTTGTGCCACATGCGCACGTTCATGGCTGGGGCAAGCAGGACGGGCTTGTCGGTCGCCAATAGGGCGGTCGCTGCGAGGTCGTCGGCCCGGCCTTGCGCCATGCGTGCAATCAGGTCTGCGGTTGCGGGTGCAACCACGAGGAGATCGGCATCGCGCGACAGGCGAATGTGCCCCATCTCTGCTTCGTCAGTCAGGCTGAAGAGGTCCTCGAAAACGCGCTCGCCCGAGAGGCCGGCGACCGAAAGGGGGGTTACAAAGCGGCTGCCAGCGGGTGTCAGGATGCATCTCACGGCGGCCCCCTGCCGGCGCAGAAGGCGGATGACTTCCAGGCTCTTGTAGGCAGCGATGCCGCCGCCGATGATCAGCAAGATGCGTTTGCCGGTGAGCACTGCAGCTGTCCTATTCACAATGGGGCCGATGCATGCCCAACTTTATACACTTTCGAATGTAAAAATAGTACAGACGTTTGACGGGCCGTTGATGTCCTGTGTCAAGGGCTAGATAAGGCTCCAGATCGCGAATACAAGCGCAAGCAGTGCGATCCACCCGAGCGGGGCGTTCCAAGGCCTGGTTTTCCGGCTTGCTTCGCCAATGGCCCTGCTTGTGTCAGGGTGAAGGCGAATGCCCTGCTCCTGAAGGGTTGTCGCCATCCGCGCGGCAGCCTGCATGGCCTCAGGTAAGGCCGCGAGGGCGCGGCCGAGGCTTGCGATGCCGTCGGAGGCATCCTTCAGGCGGGCCTCGGGCCCGATGCTGTCGATCATCCAGCGTTCGATGACGGGGCGGGAGGCATCCCAGATCGAGTGCTCGGGGTCGAGCTGGCGGGCGACACCTTCCACCACCACCATTGTCTTCTGCAGCATGACAAGTTGGGGCTGCATCGGCATGTCGAAGAGGCGCGTGACCTCGAAGAGCTGGGCCAGCAGGCGGGCCATGGACATGTTGGACGCGGGGCGACCGAAGATGGGTTCGCCAATGGCGCGCAGGGCCTGTGCAAAGTCCTCGACAGCGTGGTTTGCCGGGACGAAGCCAATCTCGACATGGACGCGTGCGACACGGTGGTAATCGCGTGCAAGGAAGCCTGACAGGGTCTCTGCCATGAAACGCCGCAACTTCGGATCCAGTCGACCCATGATCCCGAAATCGACAACCACCAGTCGCCCGCGTTCGTCCACGAACAGGTTTCCCGGGTGCATGTCGGCGTGGAAGAACCCATCCCGCAGCGCGTGGCGCAGGAAAGACTGAATGAGATTCGTGGCCAGGCGCTTCAGGTCGTGGCCGCGCGCCAGCAGGGCCTCGCGATCTCTCAGTGGTGTGCCATCGATCCATTCGGTGGCCAGCACGCGCTTGGACGTGAAGTCCCAGTCGACGGCCGGGATCCGCAGATCGAGGTCTGCAGCTGCGTTCGCGGCCATCTCAGTGGCTGCAGCCGCTTCCAGGCGCAGGTCCATCTCGAGGGCCACTGAGCGGGCGAGCGTATCGACCAGGGCGCGGGGTTTCAGCCGACGGGCTTCGGCATCGAGGCTCTCGAGCCAGTCTGCAGCCCAGGCGAAGGCCGACAGGTCGCGTGCGAACTCGGCCTCGACATCGGGGCGCAGGATCTTGAGCGCCAGTGTCCTTGGCAAACCGCCAGCCTCCGCAGGCGTCAGCGTTACCTTGTGAACCTGGGCGATGGAGGCGGCAGCAACCGATGGGGCGAGCGCGCCGAGGCGTGCGGCCTTGTCCTGCCCGAGCTCGGAGACAAGGATTGCCTGTGCCTGGGGCAGCGGGAAGGGCGGCAGGCGGTCCTGCAGCTCCTCTAGGTCTGCGGCGATGGCCGGGCCGATGACATCGGGGCGTGTGGCCAAGAACTGACCGGCCTTGATGAACGATGGTCCCAACTCTGTCAGTGCCCTGGTCAGACGCTGGCCGCTGCGCCCTGTTTCTGCCGCCTTGCCCCTTGGCAGGAGCCGTGACAGCAGCCGCAGCGGTGGTGGTGTCAGGGGAAGCCACTCTTCGGGGGGCAGTACGCCGTGTCTTGCAAGGACGCGTGCACCCCGCGCAAGGCGGGCTAGTTTCTGGATGGGGCCCGGCATCCTACTCCACCCAGGCAGAATGGATCGTCACCACGCCTGCTGTCAGTTCACGCCATTTCGTCTGTCTGAAGCCTGCAGCGTCGATCATGGCTGCGAAGTCTTCACGGGCAGGAAAGCGGCGGATCGACTCGACGAGGTACTCGTATGCTGCGCGGTCTCGGGTCACGGCCTGTCCGATCGCGGGAATGATATTGAAGGACCAGAAATCGTAGAGCTGTCCGAGGAGGGGGTTGTCGACTTTCGAGAACTCAAGGCACAGGAAATGCCCGCGTGGCTTGAGTACGCGGCGTGCTTCCTTCAGGGCCTCGTCGATGCGGGTGACATTCCGGATGCCGAAGGCAATCGTGTAGGCGTCGAAGCTTTCATCCGGAAAAGGCAGTTTCTCGGCGTCGCCACAGACGAAGGTCATGCGTTCGGCCAATTGGCGCTGGCTGCAGCGCTGGCGACCGACAGCAAGCATCTCTTCGTTAATGTCGCAGACCGTGGCGTGGGCCGATGTGGCGCGGGCTCCGAGACGGTCGAGGAAGCGGAAGGCAATGTCCCCGGTCCCGCCTGCAACATCGAGGAGTTGCATGGCGGGCGTGGGGGCCAGCCAATCGATGAGGGTGTCCTTCCAGACGCGATGGATGCCCATCGACATCAGGTCGTTCATGACGTCGTAGCGAGAGGCGACGCTGGAAAAAATCTCGCCGACGAGTCGCGGCTTGTCGGCCTCCGGCACATCGCGGAACCCGAAGCTTGCCTTTGGTCCTGTGTCTGTCATGGCTTGTGGGTCACACTCTAGTCTCTCTTTCCCTGCGCTTCCACGCTACACTGCGTCCCATGCCAGAGTTGCCTGAGGTTGAGACGGTTCGACGCGGCCTTGCGCCCGTCCTCGAGGGTCGCGTGCTTACGCGGGTAATCGCGCGGCGGGCGGACCTGCGCTTTCCTTTGCCCAATAAGTTTGCCGAACGGTTAACCGGGCGCCGGGTCCTGGGGCTCTCCCGGCGGGCGAAGTATATTCTTGTGCATCTCGATCGGGGCGAAGTCCTTCTCATCCATCTCGGCATGTCGGGGCGGTTTCAGATCGAGGATCAACGCCTGGGACATTTCGTCCATGCTGGCGCCGCTCCGGGAAAGCATGACCACGTCGAGTTCCTGACAGATCAGGGGGTCCGGATCGTCTATACCGATCATCGCCGGTTCGGCTCGATGGACCTGGTGCAGGAGGCGGACGTGGCCGTTCATCGGCTGCTGGCCATGGTTGGGCCTGAGCCCCTTGGCGAGGCCTTTGGACCTGACCTCCTGGCGGCCCGGTTAAGGAGCAAGAAGGCGCCTATCAAATCTGCCCTCCTTGACCAGAGGGTGGTGGCCGGGCTTGGCAACATCTATGTCTGTGAGGCGCTGCATCGCGCAGGCATCTCACCGCGGCGGCATGCGTCGACCCTGAAGATGCCGGCTCTCACGCGGCTTGTTGCCGAGATCAAGGCCGTGCTTGAGGAAGCCATTGAGGCCGGTGGCTCGAGC
>JBEIFU010000020.1:0-18358 GCA_040382295.1 Alphaproteobacteria bacterium | reverse complement strand
CGGTAGCCGGCGTGTCACGCCCGGGCGCGGAACTTCTCTGGATAGACAAGGGTTCCATCGCGGCCAATGGTGGTACCGCCTGCTTCGGACGGGATCTGCAAGGTGACCGTCGTTCCATCACCTATCGCGCTTGAGATATCCATGCGCCCGCCATGCAACTCGGTAAGTGCCTTGACCAGCGACAAACCCAGCCCGGTTCCCTTGTGGATCGACTTGGACCCGGAGACCTGCTCGAACGGTTTGCCAATCCGACCCAGCTCGCTTGCCGGGATACCCACGCCCGTATCGCTCACGGTAATGACAACACCGTCAAGAACACTCAGAGCGCGCAGCATGACCGAACCATCGCCTGGGGTAAACTTGATCGCGTTCGAGAGCAGGTTCACGATAGCCTGCTTGAGCGCACGCCGATCTGCGTGGATGTAGATCCCGCGATCTGCCTCGCATTGCAGGTTGACGCCCGCGACCTCCGCGGTACCCGAGACCATCGCCATGCACTCGTCGAGCAGAGGACCAACCTCAAGACGCTGGCGCTCAATCGTGAACTTGCCTGCTTCCAGCTTCGACATGTCAAGCAGGTCTGAAACGAGGTCAACAAGATAAACGCCGGAGTCTCGGATGTGCTCCGCGTACTCGCGATACTTCTTGTGCCCGACAGGACCAAACACCTCGTTGTCCATCATGTCCGCGAAACCGATGATGGCGTTGAGAGGCGTCCTGAGCTCGTGCGCCACGGATGCCAGGAACCGGACGCGGGCCTCGGACGTCTGCTCCGCCCGATCACGGGCGATCACGAGATCTGCAATGCGTGCATTTCGTTCTGATACATCCCGGGAGACAGCAACGATCTCGCCGCCGACAGCCAGGGTCTTCATTTCGACAGAGACGTAGGTGCCATTGCGCCGGCGCAGCCTGACATCGATGGTTTGTGGCCCCTGGACCAAGGTGTCCCGGAAACCGTTCTCCAGATGCCTGAGGTCCTGGATATGTACGAACATCGCCGGTGCAAGACCTTCAAAGGCAGCAGGCTGCACGCCCAGCATCGTGAGGGCAGACTCCGAGCAAAACACCACGGAGCCGTCCGCTGCATGTCGCGTGAGAAGGTCTGCAGGCGACGATGCGGTTGAGCGAAGGAATGCGGCTTCAGCTGATTGGATAGCCTGGTCCCGCTCTGCGCGGCGCTGAATGGTTCGCAAGGCGAGCATTGCGATGATCAGTGCTGCGAACACAGAGGCTGCCGCAACAAGGCTTGTGACTTCGCTGGGCAGACGGGACGGTGGCAGCCAGCCGACGAGAGAGAGAAACGCCACCGTCAGGAAAGCAAAGATGGACAGACCGGCAGCCCGGACCAAGGCGGCTCGCCGCCCTGACAGGGAGGCTTCGAGCGGTACCAGCAGCAGCCATGGCAGGGCTGGCGACGCCAATCCACCCGAAACAACAGCGATGGCCGTCACGAAGCCACAAAGACAGAGCGCAGAGGCGGCCTGCCCGTCTTCCAGCGACCAACCGGACTGCACGGCGAGACCGATGAACAAGGGGGCCCAAAGGAACACAAACGCGCATGTCATGGCCACATCCGCTGGCCCGAACAGGGCCCAGTAGATCGGCCAAGCCAGAAGCCCGAGCCCGCCGGCAAGCATGTGGGCCGAGACGAAGCTTGCCCGACGGGCTGTCAGGCTGTCGCCTTCACTGCCGAGAATTCCGTCAAAGGCATCCAGCAAGAACCTGCCGATGGAATTGGCGGCGCCAGCCTGGGTTCCCGACAACATGCGACTCGCCTCCATTCGTTAACAAGAGGCTGGGCGCCAAAGGTTAATGAATTCTAAACAAGCCCTGCCCGCGCGCCCTGATCGCTCGGGAACTCACTCGTAGTTACAACTTGAAGGAAATTCGCTTCAACTGAGGCGCGAATTCGAACCGGATTTGATTCAACCCTGGCGCCGTTCGAGACAGCGCTCGTTGATGCTTAATCGAGGCGGGCCCTGTCGTTCGCCCCGATCGCTTCAATTTGTCGGATGTTTTTGAGCAGTTTCGAACAAGTGACGGTCAAGATCCCACGCGCAACAGGTGCACGTCATGGGTTTCATCTTCAGGACCATCTTCTGGCTCTCAGCAGCGGCTGTCATCTTGCCGCCGGGATCTCGTATCGGCGGCGAGAACCTTGCGGAGTACCGGCAAATCGACATCGAGCACGAACTTCGCAGTGCAGCCTTCTCGGCGTGGACGCTCGCTTGGTCCGCGTCGGACACCTGCGGTGACAACCCGGATCTCTGCCGGTCCGTCGTGGCGCTGTGGAATACGGGCGTGGAAACGATCGCTGCAATTTCCGAGCAGGAAAGTGCGGCTTGGCGAGAGGCCTCCTCCGGCCAGAAAACCAGCGTGACTTCCCCTAGAAGCCGTGCGGAAAACTGATCCAGACCTGAATCCGCGTGACTTGCGCCTCGGGCCTACCTAATGTCCGGCGCCACCGAGGAACCCGTCACCCTGAGGGGAAAACAGGGGTGGCTGGAGCCAGAGCAATTCATGCCAGCGTCGAGCGCCAAAGCCCCCGGGCCCATGGACCTTCCAAACACCATCATCCGCCAGGCCCGCCCTGATGACTGCGACGCCATGATGGAAATGATCCGGTCACTTGCGGCATTCCAGGGCGTGGCAGACCGTGTATCAACCACAGCCGAGACCCTCCGGCGGGATGGATTTGGATCCTCGCCCAAGTTCGAGGCGCTCATCGCCGAGCGTGACGGCGACTATGTCGGCCTTGCCATGTTTCAGCCCGTGTATCTGAGCTGGGAGGGAACCTCCGTTCTGCAGATCACGGACATGTTTGTGTCCGCAGCCGCCCGGAGCACTGGAGTGGGATTTCGCCTGGCCCTCGAAGTCGCACGCCTCGCTCAGAAACGTGGGTGCGGCGGCCTTCAATTAAACATGGTCCATGCGAACCCCTCGCGCAGTTCGCTTGACCGCATCGGCCTCGTGCACCAGGACGACTTGCTGCATTATCGGCTCGATGCCAACGGCCTCGCCAGCTTTCTTGACGATCACCGCTCGGTGTGAGGCGTCTTGATGGCGTCGCAGAACCACACGGACGGCCAGCCGCCACCCATCTCGCACATAAAGGCGGACTTCGAGGTGCTCGAGGATTGGGAGGACCGGTATCGCTACATCATCGATCTTGGCCGAAAGCTGCCGCCTCTTGCCGCCGAACTTCATTCGGAAGAAACACGGGTCAGGGGTTGTGCCAGCCAGGTCTGGTTGCATACGCGTCGAGAGATGTCGGCGGACGGCGAAACCAGGTTGTGGTTCACCGGCGACAGTGACGCTCTGATCGTCAAGGGGCTCGTTGCCATCGTGCTTGCGATCTACAATGGCAGCACACCTGCAGAGGTGCTGCGGCTGGATGCGCGCGCCATCATCTCAGAGCTGGGCCTCGCCGAAAATCTCAGCCAGCAACGCTCGAATGGACTTAATTCAATGATCGAGCGGATCATGTCTGAAGCTCGCCAATCCCGGTGAAACCGAGACGCAACTGACCTGCGACGGTTCCCTAGCGCTTTTCGCCGTCGCCGGCCGAGAGGATGCTGCCGCTAAACATGGGTTCGGCCTCTTGTTCCGCTGATGGGGAAGCTACCTCGAGGACCTCTGCCTGCGAGGAATCTTTGGGCGCAGATACTGCAGCCTCGATCAGGCTCGGCTTGGCTCCCGCGGGCGAAGCTGCTGCTGCATCGGGCAGGCTCGCAGCCTCCGAAATCAGGTCCTGCGGGCTCAGCGGATCTGCCACGGACGGCTCCGCCGCGGCATTTGCCTCGACAGGGTCTTGCACTTGCGCCGAGACTTCCGTGGCAAGGCTTGGGCGCATACACACACCGAATTGCGAGCGAACCATGTCGATGGGCCGCTGGACTTCAGTTGATGAAACGGCAACGACGCCGGCTGCGCCTGCATCCTCCAGCGAGAGATTTGTGGCGAGATCTCGGGCGCGCTGGACCAAAGCGGCCTGCGACCTTGGTCGCTCGGCGGAGGACGTGCTGCGCGCCGAACAAGCCGACCGCATACGACACAGATCCAGCATGGCCAGTGCCTGGCGCAGCTGTTGCGCTGCCTCCGGTGCCTTTGAGGCGCAAGCCGCGGGGCCACGCCCGGACAGCGCTGTGCGCCCCAGAATGGCCTGGAGCCTGGCGACGTCGAGCAACGCCGCTCCCAGGTGGTCTGCGGCAAGGCGCCAGTTGATGTAGGAGGCATCCCTGGCCTCTGTCTCACGACCCAATTGCGTGAGACTGGTCGCGAGGGACCTGAGACGCCAGGCAGCTTCACTTCTGAGGTCTGTTCGGATGTTCCCGGCAAGTTCGGCCGAGTGCTCCATGACGGTCGAGACTTGCGCGACCAAAATAGCCCTGTCATCGACCAGCCCGGCCGCAACGCGCGGCATACGCCCTGATGTGTTGCCGGATCGAGCGGACTCGAGCATCACGGGCAACATTCTCGCCAGATACGTGGCTTCGTCACTCACGCGCCTTATCTCGGCAGCGAATGTCGATGGTCCCACCGGCAGATCTGCAACCGGCTTGCCCGAAGGCAACTGGGTCGTACGCCCCCCGAGGCCGCTCAACGCCCGCTCAAGGGCGAAGACGTCACTCCTTAGTGTCCCGCTGGCCTGGCAGTCGACCTGGGGGCATGATGCGCCGGCACATGCCTGCGCCGTCCTTTTGACGACAGCAGCGAGCTCATAGGCAGCATCCACCGTCGCAAGGGTGCCTGATGCGCAGGATTCCGCGCCGACGCTCATCTTTCCTGCACGGCAGAAATCTTCGGATCGGCAGCGGCTGGCCCAGCTCGTCAGTGCCGCGGCCGCGGCTTCTGCGCTGTCCGCATTTCTCTGAATCTCCAGCAACTCGCCTTGCCGCCCCGCCTCCCTGGGCTCTACCGCGATGGTTTTCTTAAGCGCGCTGGCCTGTTCTCGCGCGATGCGGGCGTGACGCGCAAAACGCTGTGCGAGATCAGCGACTGTCACGCAATGCTTGCAGTCGCTTGCCTGTGACCGCAGCGTCTCCTGACGCTCCTGGGCTTGTCGCTCAGCTGTTATTTCCGGTTTCGCTGGGCGCAGCAGATCGAGCCCGGGCGGCGTCAGGTCAACGCTGAGATAGGCCGCGGTGATGCCCAAGCATCCCGCCAGGACGATCACGCCGAACACCCCGAGCACGTCACGCATGAAACAACCCACCAGGGATTTGTTGCCCCGGTCCTCGCGCTCGGCTGGCGCGAAGGACCCCCCATTCGTTGTCGAAGAGCATCACATAGGGGGAATCATTTTGCAATTTTCGGGGGATTGTTTTTTTGAGCAATCTATGTATCCGATTCGACACAGCCACTATATGCAGTGACCACATGGTAAACTCCATGGCTCCGGCCAACGATTTGGCTAGGCTTGGCTTGGCGATTCGCAAGAGCCGTGCCGTGGCCTTGCGGTGCGGATGCTACCCTTGCGGCAAGATTTGGCGGGTTCACTCATGGGCACTCCCTTCCTCCACAAATTTCTCAAGGGCATGGGTAAGTGGACGGGCGATGCCGAACCCTTCACGGAAACCATTTGCGACTGGCCGGTGAGCCTCGTGGGTACCCAAGGTCCGGAGATGCTCCCGTTCCAGATTCTTGGCATTGGCGAACCCGCGCCGCGGGCAGCGGGCATCTTCATCTATGCGCGCAGGACGGCACTTGGCCAATGGCAAGCCATCTTTATCGGCGAGACATCCGATCTGCAGAGCAGGCTGGCGTTCAATGAAGTCGCGGCTGATGCGCTGCTGTCTGGCGCGACCGACATCCACGTGCTCCTCGCCGGCAAAGACAAAGACTGGCGGCGTGACACGTGCGAGCGCCTGATCCGTATCAACAAGCCGACATTGCTCGACAAATCAAGGGCGCAGACCGAACACCGCGACGGTCGCCGCTTGCCGGCCCGTCGCAAGGGCAAAGCTGCCTGACGCACCCATGAGACCACCCGAAGAGGACATCATCTCCGAGCTTGCGTCCGAAGAGACGAACCTGCTGCCCGTCGACCCGTCCTATGAGAGCGTGATGCGCGTTGTCCTTTTGCTCGTGGGCATGCCGCTGGCTGTGGGCATCTCCGCTGTCGACTATTTCTGGGTTGCCGCGGCAGGCGGCCCAGCCTGGCTCTTGACGCTTGTGGCTTGGGGCGCCGTTGCGGCCATCGCCGTTCTTGCACCATCGCGACGCTATGCACGCATCGGGTATAGCCTTGGGCACGATGAGCTGCGGGTTGCGAGGGGCTATCTTTTCCGTGTCGATACGATCGTGCCGTTCGTCCGTGTGCAGCATATCGACTTGCGACAAGGACCGGTCGAACGGGCTTTCGGGCTCTCCGGCCTGGTGCTGCATACATCGGGATCCCACAACAGCACGGTAACACTTCCTGGCCTGCCCTCGGCTACGGCTGTCGCCATGCGTGAAATGATCCGCAAGCATATTCAGTCTGACTTCGCATGAGTGGCGAACCCACCGACCAGGAAGACTGGCGGGCCCTGTCACCACGGACACTCTGGCTCGAAGCGCTGCGCGCAGGACCGCAATCCGTCCGACTGCTCCCGGTCCTTCTTCCCATTGGATTGGCTGTCGACTGGGCCTATGTCGCGCCCGCTCTCCTCGCAGCGCTGCTGCTTGCCTTTGGCTATTCGTGGCTGGCCTGGCGCAGGTTTCGGTGGCGCGTCGCGCACAACGCGATCATCATTGAATCCGGGATCTTCGAGAAACAGCATCGGACGATACCCTTCGACCGGATCCACGACATAAGCGTTGAACAGAGTCCCGTGGCACGCGCGCTCGAGATCGCGCGCGTTGGGTTCGAAACCGGTGCGGCCGCCGATCCCCGCACGGGCGAGGTCAAGCTCAATTCAGTCAGTGTCAGCGATGCGGAAGAATTAAGACGAACAATCAGGCTGTGGCGTGAGCATGCGCTCCCTCAGGAGACCGAAGTCAGCGCCGTCGATGACAAGAGCCTGTTTCGTCTTTCAACGCGCGATCTGCTCCTCGCGGGGTTCTTCAATTTCTCGCTGATTGCGCTGGGCCTTGCCTATCTTGCTGTCCAGTGGCTCGACGACCTGCTTCCCATGGACCTTCTTGATCCGGACACCATCGTCAGCTTCGCGCGCCAGTCTGGTCTGGAGCTCTGGCTCGATGCAAATCGTTGGCTGTTCGCGATCGGCCTTGCTGCCGCCCTGCTCCTGGTTGGCTTTGCGACGGGCATCATACGCACGGTCCTGAGGAACTGGGATTTCCGCCTGAGCCTGGGGCCGCGGGCCCTTCGACGGGTGCGCGGACTGACACCCCGGACGGACATCGCCGTTCCGCTTGCGCGAATACAGTCGGCCATTGTGGTCACGGGACCTATTCGCAGCATGTGGGGTTGGCACGCGTTGTACGCGCGCAGTCTGGCCTCCGAGAGCACTGGTGCCTTTGATCACCAGCTCGTTCCGTTTGCGCGGCTGGAGGCAATCGACAAGGTGCTTGAGCCCCTCGATGTCAGCAGGCCGGGCAACGCTATCGAATGGCAGGTGCCGGATCTTCGGGTGCAGGCGATGCCTGGTGCCATTGCGGGCCTCTTGCTTGGCCTGACCGGACTGGGGCTCGCCATGCTGGATCGTTGGGAGGGGCCGACCGTATTGATCGTCTCGGGCTTGTCGCTGATCTATACGGCAATCTTGGCAGGCTGCCACCGTTGGGCGGTAGCCGGCACCACCCTCTATATCCGGCGCGGCTGGTGGGAACGTCGACTGACAATCCTGCCTTTCGATAAGGTGCAGAGCGCCGACGTCTGCCAAGGCCCGCTTCTGCGTAGCCTGGGTTGTGTTCGCCTTGATCTGGGCGTACCCGGGGTAACCGCGGCAGCATCGAGCACCATCGACGCCTTGCCACCTGAAACAGCAGTGGAATTGAGGCGACGCATTCTCGGCGTGCAGCCCCGAAATCGCTGAGATCCGCGACATTGGACCATCATGCCCCTGCAATTCGGCGGGCGCATGAAGGCGCGGTTCGGCCCGTCGCCGCGCGAGAGCATCGCTTTTGCTTGAGGTGAGGCAAATCCATCGGCTAACACTCTGCAGCCTGGCTAGGCTGCGCTGATTTCGACATCATGGATGGGTAGAATAGATGCGGTATCTTGGATCCTTCTTCTTGCGAGCCCGTCAGCTTGCGTGCGCGGCCGTGCTTCTGCTTGCGACCCATGGGACTGCTTTCGCGGCAGGCGAAGCCCATCTCGATGGTGCAGCGCTCGGCGTCATCTGGGCTGTTCCCTTCGTTGGACTGTTGCTCTCCATCGCTGTCCTGCCGCTCGCAGCCCCGCACTTCTGGCATCATCACTATGGGAAAGTATCCCTCGCCTGGGCGATCGCGTTTCTTGCGCCCTTTGCACTCCTCTTCGGCACAAAGCTGGCGACGTACGAGCTGGCGCACGTCCTGCTGCTGGAGTACATCCCCTTCATCAGCGTCCTGTTCGCGCTCTACACCATTTCGGGAGGGGTCTTGCTGGAAGGCAGGATCCAGGGAACGCCGCTGCGTAACACGGGGCTGCTCGCGACAGGCACCGCCATTGCCAGTTTCACCGGTACGACAGGTGCCTCAGTGCTGCTCATCCGACCGGTGCTGCGCGCCAATGCCGGGCGGCGCTACAACGTCCACGTTGTGGTCTTTTTCATTTTCCTTGTGTCGAACATCGGCGGGTCCCTGACACCGCTGGGTGATCCGCCACTCTATATCGGTTTCCTGAAGGGGGTGGACTTCTTCTGGCCCATGGAATTCCTCTTCCTCAAGACCCTGTTCCTTACGGCCGTGCTGCTCTCGATTTTCTTTGTGCTGGACAGCATTCTTTTTGCGCGGGAAGGAGGAAACAAGACGCAAGCATCCGATGCTGCACCTCAGCCGCTGCGGCTCAAGGGGTATGTCAACATCGTGCTGCTCCTGGCGGTCATCGGCGTGATTCTCGCGTCGGCCTTCTGGAAGACGGATCTCCATCTCGTGATCGCCGGCGTCCATGTCGACGCCCCGAACATCGTGCGCGTGCTGGCTCTTCTCGGACTGGCTGCGACCTCGATGCTGCTCACGCCGATGGCGTATCGAACGGCAAATGACTTCACCTGGGGGCCCATCGCCGAAGTTGCGAAACTCTTCGTAGGTATCTTCATCACGATCGTACCCGTCATCGCCATGCTCAAGGCCGGCGAGAGTGGCGCATTCGCACCGATCCTCGCCCTGATCACCAACCCGGACGGGTCTCCCAACAACGTCATGTATTTCTGGCTGACGGGCAGCCTGTCAGGCTTTCTCGACAATGCGCCGACCTATCTCGTCTTCTTCAACGCAGCCGGTGGTGATCCCGTGACGCTGATGGGCGCGATGTCCACGACCCTCGTCGCCATCTCAGCCGGAGCGGTTTTCATGGGTGCCTTGACCTATATCGGCAACGCCCCGAACTTCATGGTCAAGGCGATTGCAGAGGAAGCCGGCGTCCGCATGCCGAGCTTTTTCGGCTACATGGCGTGGTCGGTGCTCATTCTTCTGCCGTGTTTTGCGATGATGACCTGGCTCTTCTTCCTCTGAGATCCGCCAGGTCATCGCCGTTCAACATCCTGCACACGCGGCCCCGTGTCAGGCAGGGTTAACCCTGGGGACTGCCCGAGCCCTGCCGCGAGCACGGACAAACGCAGAAAATTCAGCCTCGACGAAACGCGATCATGTGTTAATCTTTTCGGGTATCTCCGTCTACAAACTCTAGGCTCATTCATGTTGAACCGGACCATCCTTGCAGCAGCAGCCCTGTTGCTTGCAGCGCAACCCGCGTCAGCCGCTGGCAGCCGTTACATGGACCCCCAGGGACGGTTCTCGGTCAATGTTCCTGCAGAATGGGAGGCCGCCAAGCCCGAGGGCCAGAAGATCGCCCTCGTCATGGGTCGCCAGAGTGGCAATGAGCTTCTTGGCGCCTGCATCGTCGTTGTCACGGAGACCCCGCAGACCAAGAGCCGCGAGCAGTTGGAGATTACCCAGGCGATGTCGGCCATGCTGACCCGGGAATTCTGGATCGCGACCTACAAGGCTCAAGGTGCACAGGACATCAGTGTCGCGCAGCTCGGCATCCGGGAGAGCAGCGGGCGAAAGGTTCACTTCGTGCACGCGGAATTCACGACGCGAAACGAAGATGGCAGCACCCAACGCGTCAAAGCCCAGGAAGAAATCCATGCCGTTCCCGGGCGCACGCACGACATAGGTTGCCTGGCGCGGAAAGAAAAGTTCAGCATCACCAAGGCGGACTTTGACGCCATACAGACGTCGTTCACGCCCCAGTCAGGCCTGATCGCGCAGGCCCCGCAGCCCGTACCGAGCGAGACCAGGCTCACTCTCTTCGCCAATGCAGGTTTCAACGGCATGGCGCGTGTCCTTAAAGCCGAGACACCGAACATCACGCATGTCTCGTGGCCAACGGAGTCAGGCAGTGCGCTGGTCGAGGGGTATGGCGAGTGGCAGGTCTGCGAAGGTCCGGACTTCACCGGGGTCTGCATGACGTTGAACGGACCCGTTTCTGCGGCTGCCAGTGCCGCCTTACGCATCGGATCGGTGCGCCCTGTGGCATCATCTGATCCCCTCGGCGGCTTGGGGAATGCCATTGCGACCGACTCCATGACGGTTCTCTCGGAAGCCTTGCGCAAACTGCGCCAGTAGCCATAGACCATCGGAAAACAGCAGCGCCGACGCAGACGGCTAACGTTTTGTAAACGATCCGGCCATAGCGTTAAGGATATTTTTCCTGCCTGGAGAGCCGAAGGCGCGTCTGCGCGTCGCAAGGCATCAATGGGCTGAGGCACGGATCCGACGCAAATGCTGGCATATGAGGAACTCAAGGGCTCGTCAGGTCGCCAGATCTTTTTCAGGCCGGAGCGCTTTGCGGCGAATGAGCTTTTTCCGGATACACCGCCGAAGGTGATGCTTCACGGGCTCGAGTTCCGCCTGTCCAATCTCAGCCTCACCGGCGCAAGCGTAAATGCCAACCAGACGGTGGAGATCGACTTCGCAGAAGGCGAAATTATTCCTATCGATGTGAAACAGGCAGGCCTTTCCATCATGGAGAGCCGGGCCCGCGTCGTACGCTGCGAGCGGCATCCTTTCGGAACGCGCGTGGCGATCCAGTTCATCGACGGTACGGTGGATTTCAATGCCCTGCTGAACCGTAATGCGAAGGCGCGCATTTCACAGCAACTCCGCCTCCTCGATCCTTCGGCAAATACCACGGTGCCTGCAGAGTATCGCGCGCATTGCGCAGACGTCCTGCACTTCCTGCGCGCCTATCGTGCCGTAATCGATGCAAGCCAGCACGCGATGCCGGGCCGCAAGGGCGGGCTCAGCACCGAGGCGACCTATGAGATGTGCGAGGCGGCCATCCTTCCCCAGTGGCGCAAGCTGTGGCTCGGCGGAAACCAGCTGGTGGCTGGCACCATCAACGACAAAGCCCTGCTCGACGCCATGAAGTCCTACACGGAGGCAGTTCTCACTCCTGAATTCTGCCACGGTCCAGTCTGGTGGCGCAGCTACCGTAAGCCGGCTGGGTATCCTGGCGACTTCGAGATCATGAACTTCGTCTACGACTGGCAGCGTGAGGGGCTGGACGTCTACGGACAACTGCTTCACCGCATCGGCCTGGATGTTTCCGAGTGCATCGCAACCCGAATGGAAGTGGTGCGGCGCGAGATCCGCAAGACTGTCGAAGCCCTGTCCGAGCGCGGTGGCGCGCGCATCGTCAGCCTGGGATGCGGCTCGGCACGCGAGGTTCAGCTGCACCTCCAGGACAACGAGGCGATGGATGCGCCTGCCACCTTCACCCTGATCGACCAGGAAGCGAACGCCCTGGCCTATGCCTACGAGCGATGCTACCCGCATACGTTGATGAAGAAGCGATACGCCAAGGTCCAGGCCCTGAACGTATCCTTCACGGATGTCCTTCGTGGCGGGAAGTGGCTCGATGATCTGGGGCCCCAGTCCCTGATTTATACGGTGGGGCTTGTTGACTACCTCGTCGACAAACGCGCCCGTGCACTTGCTGAACGCCTCTACGAACGCCTGGAACCCGGCGGGCTGCTGATCGTGGGGAACATGAACCAGACTGCCCTCAGCAATCATTGGCCGATGGAATTCATCACTGACTGGCACCTCTACTACAGGACGGAAGAGGAGATGCTCGGCTGGACAGCGAACATGGCTCAATGCAATGCCTGGACCGAGCTGGAGCCGACGGGGCGTGTGAGATTGCTCTTCGTGCGCAAGCCCAGCGGGAAAGCTTTTGCCTAGGCCAGATCAAGCGTTCGCGTGGATGGCTCTTCCTCATCGGCCACATCAAGGCGCGATGGTGGCAGCGTCACGCGAACGGTGGTGCCGACACCGACAACGCTCTCAATGGACAGGCCCCCCTGATGCAATTCAACGACCTTCAGTGCGTAGGAGAGGCCTAGCCCTGCCCCACCATGTGAGCGGCTCAAGGCGCGCTCGACCTGCTCGAAGGGCCGCAAGACACGCTCGACATGCTCCGGGGGAATGCCGATGCCCGTGTCGCACACAGTGACCCGGACTCCTGTTTGCGTGTCGGCTTCCATCAGAACAGCTACGCGACCGCCTGCCGGCGTAAACTTTATCGCGTTGGACAGGATGTTGAGCAGGACCTGACGCAGCAGACGCTGGTCTCCGCGGACCGTGACACCCACCCCGTCATGCTTGAGGTTCACGTCCAGGCGTGCCTCGAATGCCTGTTGCGCCAATTGTGCGTGCACACCACCCAGAAGCTCTCCGAGGTCGAATATCTGCTCGCGAATGACCAGTTGGCCGGACTCTGCCCGCGCAAGGTCGAGAATGTCATTGATGATGGTCAGCAAGTGCTTTCCGCTGACATGAATGTCCGTTGCATAGTCCATGTATTTGGGAGAACCCACGGGACCGAGGTATTCCTGCCTGATGATTTCGGAAAAGCCGATGATTGCGTTCAATGGCGTTCGCAACTCATGGCTCATGTTCGTCAGGAATTCGCTCTTGGCGCGGTTTGCTGCCTCTGCCTGGTCGAGCAGAACCTGCATCACGGCATTCTTTTCCTCTATGATCTTCTGCGCGATGAAGCGCTGGCGCAGGTGGGTATCGAGAATATAGGAGCTCACAACGCCCACGCCCGACGACATCGCAAGGAAGAAATTGTTGGATACGAGGTCCTGCAGCGGTATGGGATTGATGAGAAGGCTGACGCACTGATAGGCGACGAGAATGATAAGTGTCGAAACAAGCCCGTGAAGGAAACGCAGACCCAGAAAACTTCCTGAGTAGACGACGACCATGATCAGGCCTGCATAGTACTGGTTTGCCAATGCCGGTGGCAGGATAGAGACCATCAAGATCACGCCGAGGCCGCCGGCCAGCAGCGCACTGGCGAGAGCCAACTGCACATAGCGCTCGAAAATCCTCGTAAACGAGAGTGCAAGGATGATGATGATGGCGGGAACGGCAAGACCAAAGCGAATGGCCAACAGCTTGAAGACTTCCGAGCCACCGATCACCAGGTCAAGCAGACCGAATGCCGAGTACAGCGCGATCGCGGCGAACAGGTAGAAGCGGATGAACTGGATCGACTGCGCGAATGAGCGCGCGGCGAAGTCCCTTTCGACTTCCGCGTCCTTGAACCTGAGGCGTATCCGATCCAGTTCGAATCGTGCCTCTTTTGCTCTGCTCGTTTCGGTGCTCAAGACTGCAATCCCAAGCATTTTACACACTTGTCGGGCGAGTAGATTTTAAGCCAGACGTCTTAAGAAGATTGCCAGCCACAGGATTTCCCCGGTCTAACCACCCGAGACAGCCTTCGCTCATTGACGAGCCGTCACACAGTATTCACCCTCTGCTGCCCGGAAAAGGAACGAACAGTTGAGGCCATCCAGAGAGTTTCCTGTCGGACATTCGCGCGGGAGCGTCCTCGTTCTTGCGCTGATTGCATTACAGACTGTTCCATTCTGGAACAACGCAACCCATGCGGCAGGCTTCGCCCTCAGGGAATACAGCCTCACGGGTGCCTCCACGTCTTTTGCCGGTGCCAGCGCGGGGGATGAGTCTCCGGCCTATCTTGCGTTTAACCCGGCGGCAGCTGCCGGTGTGATCGGCGAGGATGCCCAAGTCACGTTGAATGTGATCGCCCCCTCCAGCGACGCGACCTTCGGCCTTGCGACCACCTCTGCTGGCACCGCTGCGGGTGGATCGATGCAGCCGCAGGGCTTTATCCAGGACGCGCTCGAACCCGGCGCCTCATGGCGCCTTCGCCTGACGGAAAATTTGGCCGCGGGTATCTCGGTTTCGGCGCCTTGGGGGCTTGCCACGCAATATGACCGCACATGGGCCGGTCGATACTATGCCGTAGAATCCCGTTTACTGGCCCTGAACATCGCGCCAGACCTTGCCTGGCAAGTGACGGATACGCTGACAGTCGGTGTTGGCCTGCAGGTTCAATACGCCAAGGGACTGCTCTCAAACGCCATTGACTTCGGCGTGATCGGCGCCGCGTTCTCTGTTCCGGGTTCGCTTCCGGGCCAACAGGATGGCTTCGCCGAGTTCAAGGCCAGCGACTGGGCCATCGGATACCGAGCAGGGCTGATCTACAAGCCGGACCCGAGCCTGTCACTGGGCCTCGCTTGGCGTTCCGGGATCCGGCATGAGCTGAAGGGTGACGTCGACTTCACGCTTGATGGCGCCGGGACAGGCTCGGTGCTGGCGGGCGCTACCGGAGCCTTCGTTGACACGGCAGCCCGCACGAGGCTTTCCCTGCCCTATGTTGCTTCTGCCGGCGTGGCATGGAAGGCAACCGATAAGCTTACCCTTCTGGGCGAAGTGTCCTACACGGACTGGAGCACCATCAAGGAATTGCGTGTCCAGTACGCCAATCCGGCCCAGCCCGATACGACGCAGCGCTATGACTGGTCGGGCGCATGGCTTTATGCTGTGGGTGCCCGCTACGACATCGATCCCGAATGGACGCTTCGAGCCGGTGCTGCGATTGACGGGACGCCTACGCGCGACGCAACGCGAGACCCGCGAATACCCGATGCAACCCGAACCTGGCTCTCAGCCAGCATCGAACATCACATCACGCCATCCGTGTCGGTCCAGCTCGGTTATGCGAAACTGATGTTTCCCGAGGAACCCATCAATCTGAGCAGCGCAACCCCCGGCAACGAGGTTAGGGGCAACCTTCAGGGCACAACAGACGCTGACGCGGACATGATCTCAATCCAGATCTCTTTCCGTTAAGAAGTTTTCCCGGGTGGAGGATCATGTCGCTCGGTAGCCCGGGTTGCAGTTCGACAGTGCGCGCTTTACGTTGCCGCGTATATCGGTCTGGAGGTCCCATGAGCCTCTTACGCGCGTCACTGACGGGTTTTGCACAACGGTCACCCCTCTTTTCCGCCTCCCTGCTCGCTCTGGATCTGTCGATCTATGCGTTGATGGTGGTGGGCGTCATCATGGCAGACGAGGTGTGGCTCAAGATCTTGTTGGGTGTTGCTGCCGGCGCCATGATCGCCCTTGCGGCGATTGTGGGTCATGACGCTGGCCATCAAAGCCTGAGTACCAGCCGCCTGTTGAACCGCGTTCTGGGTACCGTCGCGTTCCTTCCTGCCCTGCACCCCTTCAGCCTCTGGAAACACCATCATAATCGTGTCCACCATGTGTTTACGGCGCAACTTGGCGTGGACAATGCGTTTCCGCCCATGACAGTCGCCCAGTACAGGAGCGCTTCTCGCTGGGAGCGGCTTCGTTATCGGTTCATCCGCAGCATCTGGGGCCAACCCTTTTTCTACCTGCTGGATGTCTGGCTGCCCCACATGTTCCTGCCTTTCCTGGACAACGCGAGAAAGATCTCACGCGAAACATGGCTCGACATCGCACTCGTGCATGCGTGGTTTGTTGCCTTTCTCGCCGCCACGACGGCCTTGACCCTGCGTGTCCACGAAGTGGATGTCATGACTGCAGCGGCAAGCGCCTTCGTCTTCGCGTGGGCAGTCCCGTTTCTCGTCTGGAACGCGTTCATCGCGTTCCTTTCCGTGGTCCAACACACGGCACCTGACCTGCGATGGAGTGAGCCGACCGGGCGCCCTTCGACAGTCGAGCAGTCCCTCGAGGGTACGGTGCATGTGCAGTTCCCCGAATGGCTCGATCGTTTGATGCACCGGATCATGCAGCACCCTGCTCACCACCTGAATGTCGGCATTCCGCTGCAATGTCTCAAGGAGGCCGAGGCCCATCTGGAGCGCATGGCGCCTGAAACGCGGACCGCTCGGTGGAGCCTTCGTTATCACCTGGAGCTGACACGCCGCTGCCAGCTCTACGACCCACGAGCCAATCGCTGGGTTACTTTCGAGGAAGCAGAGGCAGACGTACCCGAGCTCGCAAAAGCCGCCTAGTCTCCTGAGACAGCCTGGAGAGCGACCGCCTCTGCGACCTTGATCCCGTCGATGCCTGCCGACAGGATGCCGCCTGCATAGCCGGCGCCCTCACCTGCCGGATAAAGACCCTTGGTGTTGATGCTCTGGAAGTCCTCTCCGCGCCGAATGGAGATCGGCGACGAGGTACGCGTCTCCACACCCGTCATCACCGCATCATGCATGTCGAAGCCGTGGATCTGACGGCCGAATGCCGGCAAGGCCTCGCGCATGGCGGCGATGGCAAAGTCAGGCAGGCAGAGCGCAAGATCCGTTGGCGTCACGCCTGGCTTGTAGGACGGGAGCACGGCACCGAGAGACGTGGATGCGCGCCCCGCGATCAGGTCCCCCACAAGCTGCCCCGGCGCGGAATAGTCACTGCCGCCTGCCTCGAAGGCCAGAGCCTCCCACTTTCTCTGAAACTCGATCCCGGCGAGAGGATCTCCAGGATAATCCTCTGGTGAGATGCCCACCACGATTCCCGCGTTCGCGTTGCGCTCGGCACGCGAGTACTGGCTCATTCCGTTGGTGACCACGCGTCCCGGCTCAGACGCCGTGGCCACGACTGTGCCTCCCGGACACATGCAGAAGCTGTAGACCGAGCGGCCATTCGAGGCATGGTGGACGATCTTGTAATCAGCAGCGCCAAGAAGCCTGTTTCCTGCATTCGGTCCAAGCCTCGCCTTGTCGATGATCGACTGGGGATGCTCGATCCGGCAACCGATCGAGAAAGGCTTGGCCTCGATGTAGACGCCCTGCTCGTGCAGCATCTGAAACGTGTCGCGCGCACTGTGTCCGACGGCAAGAACGACCTGCTCGGCTTCTATGACCTCGCCGTTCATCAGCAGCAAGCCTTCGACCCGTCGCTCACCAAGCTCATTCCGGCCGATCAGGATCCTCTCGACCTTTGTCTCGAACCGGAATTCGCCGCCAAGTGCCAGGATCTTCGCACGCAGCGACTCCACCATCGACACCAGTCGAAAGGTCCCCACATGCGGCTTCGACACGTAGAGAATCTCGGAAGGAGCGCCGGCCTCGACAAACTCCGTCAGAACCTTTCGGCCGAGGAAACGCGGATCCTTGACCTGACTGTAGAGCTTGCCATCTGAAAAAGTTCCGGCTCCGCCTTCGCCAAACTGCGCGTTGGACTCGGGATTGAGCTCGCGCCTCCGCCAGAAACCGAACGTGTCCTTGGTCCGTTCACGGACAATCTTCCCACGCTCGAGCACGAGGGGGCGTAGTCCCATCTCGGCCAGGATAAGGGCGGCAAAGTACCCGCATGGACCTGCTCCGATGACGACAGGGCGGGGCATCGGCGTCGCCTTAAAACGCCGAACATGCCTGTAGGCCATGTCAGGCGCCGGTCCGACACGCCTGTCCCGGGCGAACCGACGCACGACGGAGGCCTCATTGCGAACCTCCGCATCAATCGTATAGATGAAGTCGATTTCCTTCGGGCGGCGCGCGTCGACACCCCGCTTGAACACCACGAAAGCAACAAGATCGCCGTCGGCAAGCCCAAGTCGGCGCAGCAGTGCCTGACGCAGAGCTGCGTCTTCATGCGCCATTGGAAGCCTTAGCTCAGTAATCCGGATCATGACCCGCTTCTAGAGTGCTTTCGGCCAAAGTGGAACGGGGACCTGTCCCGTACCGGAACATGGCTTACGGCAAGCGCCACGCGGGGGCCATTTCCCGCCGCAGGCACGCGTCTTGCCTGTTCCAGCCATGTCGGAGGACTTGTCCCATGACTGCACCGGAAGTGATAACCAAGACGGGGGAATTTGTCTGCTGGCTCGCCGATAGCGCAGGTCGCAGCCTCCACGTTGATCTCGCTTGCACCCCTCGAGGGTATTTCGAGAGCGGCATGG
>JBEIFU010000019.1:0-18814 GCA_040382295.1 Alphaproteobacteria bacterium | reverse complement strand
TGCGCAGTTTGTCGGTCGTGACCAGGGGTACGCGATCCTAAGGCTCAATTCGGGTGAGACCCGCAAGGTTCGCCTTGAGTGCATGGCGACGGTCGGTGCCGTTTCAAACCCCGACCACATGAACGTGGTGATCGGCAAGGCTGGTCGTAACGTCTGGAAGGGCTGGCGTCCCTCCGTTCGCGGGACCGCCATGAATCCGATTGACCACCCGCACGGCGGTGGTGAAGGCCGCACCAAGGGTGGCCGTCATCCGGTGACCCCGTGGGGCAAGGGAACCAAGGGCAACAAGACGCGCACCAACAAACGCACGTCGAAACTTATCGTGACCAGCCGTCACGTGAAGAAGGTTTAAGGCGCATGGCACGTTCAGTCTGGAAGGGACCGTTCGTTGACGGCTATCTGCTCAAGAAAGCAGAAGCCGTGCAGAAGTCGGGCCGCCGTGAGGTGGTCAAGATCTGGAGCCGGCGCTCCACGATCCTGCCGCAGTTCGTGGGAATCACGTTCGGCGTTTACAACGGCCAGAAGCATATTCCCGTGCTCGTCACCGAGGAGATGGTTGGACACAAGTTCGGCGAGTTCTCGCCGACACGGACCTTCCACGGCCACACCGCGGCTGACAAGAAAGTGAAGAGGTCCTGATGAGCAAGCCCAAGAGAGAGCGTTCGCTTGCGGACAATGAGACGAGGGCCGTGGGCCGCATGGTCCGCAGTTCGCAGTACAAGCTGAACCTCGTGGTCGAAAGCATCAGAGGCAAGTCGGTCAACCAGGCCATGGCTGACCTCGAGTTCAGCCCCAAGCGCATCGCCAATGAAGTCAAGAAGGTGCTGTGGTCGGCGATCCAGAACGCCGAGAACAATCACAATCTTGATGTCGATGATCTTGTGGTGGCTCAGGCATGGACCGGCAAGAACATGGTGCTCAAGCGCTTTCATGCGCGTGCGCGCGGTCGTGGCGCCCGCATCGTGAAGCCGTTCAGCGAGCTGACCATCGTCGTGCGCGAGCAGCCGAAGGAAGAGGCGAAAGCCAAGAGCAAAGGCAAGCGCGGCAGCAAGCCGGCGGCGAAGAAGGAAGCAGCCTAATGGGTCAGAAAGTCAATCCCGTCGGCCTCAGGCTGGGTATCAACCGCACTTGGGATTCGCGCTGGTTTGCCGATCGTCGTGAGTACGGTCAGCTTCTGCACGAGGACCTCAAGATTCGCGAGTACCTGCTGGAAAAGCTCAAGCAGGCTGGTGTGGCGCGAATCATCATCGAGCGCCCGCACAAGAAGTGCCGGGTGACGATTCACTCGGCGCGTCCGGGTGTGGTAATCGGCAAGAAGGGCGCAGACATAGAAAAGTTGAAGTCGGACCTAGGCAAGTTCACCAAGAGTGAGGTCCACCTCAACATCGTGGAAATTCGCAAGCCGGAGGTCGATGCGCATCTCATCGCGGAGAGCATCGCGCAGCAGCTTGAGCGGCGGGTTTCTTTCCGTCGGGCGATGAAGCGCGCGGTCCAGTCGGCGCTCAAGCTCGGTGCCCTCGGTATCCGTATCAACTGTGGTGGTCGCCTCGGCGGGGCCGAGATTGCGCGCGTGGAGTGGTATCGTGAGGGGCGGGTGCCGCTTCACACACTTCGTGCGGACGTGGATTTCGCCGTCGCGACGGCAAAGACTGCTTACGGCACCTGCGGTGTCAAGGTTTGGGTGTTCAAGGGCGAGATCCTCGAGCACGACCCGATGGCGCAGGACAAGCGTCTGAGTGAATCGAATGAGCCCGCCGGCGGCAAGCGTCCTGTGACGTCGACGCCAGCGCCGGCGCCGGCCGAGTAGGGCACGGGCCAACAGGGAACCGGACAAGGACAATGCTGCAACCGAAACGGACAAAGTTCCGAAAGCAATTCAAGGGCCGCATCCATGGCAAGGCCACGTCGGCCACGACACTCGACTTTGGTGAGTTTGGGCTCAAGGCGCTTGAGCCCGAGCGCATCACCGCTCGCCAGATCGAGGCAGCTCGTCGCGCGATTACCCGCGCGATGAAGCGACAGGGGCGCGTCTGGATCCGCATGTTCCCGGATATCCCGGTTTCCAAGAAGCCTGCCGAGGTCCGAATGGGCTCGGGCAAGGGTGCGCCGGAGTATTGGGCATGCCGGGTGAAGCCGGGTCGCATCCTGTTCGAGCTGGATGGTGTCAAGTCGGATATCGCGCGTGAGGCGCTTGCCCTTGCCGCGGCGAAGCTGCCTATCCGCACGAAGTTCGTCACCCGCCTCGGCCATACCGATTAGGTGCAACATGAAATCCCAGGCAACTGAGTTCCGGAACATGAATGTCGACCAGCTGAAGGATGAGCTGGTGAAACTCCGCAAGGAGCAGTTCAACATGCGCTTCCAGAAGGCGACGGGGCAGCTCGAGAAGACTGCCCGCATTCGCACTGTGCGGCGCTCGATAGCGCGTATCAACACGATCCTGGGCGAGAAGACCCAGACCTCCAAGAAGGCCTGAGGGCAGGGACCAACGATGCCAAAGAGAATTCTGCAGGGAACCGTCGTCAGCGACAAGAACGCCAAGACTGTGGTGGTCAGCGTTGAGCGGCGCTTTACCCATCCCATGTTGGGCAAGACCGTCCGCCAGTCCAAGCGCTATCACGCCCATGACGAGCAGGGGAAGTTCAAGGCTGGCGACACGGTCCGTATCCAGGAGTGCCGGCCTCTTTCGCGGTTGAAGCGGTGGGAAGTGCTCTATGACGTGCCGGCTACAAAGGCTTGAGAGATAAAGGCAGTTTGCCATGATCCAGATGACAACAAATCTTGACGTCGCCGACAATTCGGGTGCGCGGCGCGTCATGTGCATCAAGGTGCTGGGTGGCGCGCAGCGCCGCTACGCCTCCGTTGGAGACATCATCGTGGTGTCGATCAAGGAAGCCATTCCGCGCGGCAAAGTGAAGAAGGGCGATGTCATGAAGGCCGTCGTCGTTCGCACTGCCAAGGAAGTTCGTCGGCCGGACGGATCCTGCATCCGTTTCGATCGGAACGCGGCGGTTCTCATCAACAACCAGGGCGAGCCCGTGGGCACGCGCATCTTCGGACCGGTCACGCGCGAGTTGCGTGCCCGTAATCACATGAAGATCGTCTCCCTCGCGCCGGAGGTGCTCTAGCCATGCCAGCGAAGTTCAAGAAGGGCGACCGAGTGATGGTCATTGCGGGTGAGCAGCGTCCCCGCAAGGGCCAGGACGGCAAGAAGAAGCCGGTCGTGGGCCAGATCCTTAAAGTCTATCCGGATGAGGATCGCGTTCTCATCTCCGGTGTGAACATGATCAAGCGTCATACCAAGCAGTCCGCGCGGAGCCAGGGTGGCATCGTCACCAAGGAAGCGCCGGTGCACGTGTCCAACATTGCGCATGTCGATCCGAAGTCGGGTGAAGCGACGCGCATCGGGTTCAAGACCCTGCAAGATGGACGCAAGGTCCGCTTTGCCAAGAAGTCTGGGGAAGTCATCGATGTCTGAAGACAAGAAGGACGCCAAGCCAAAGAAAGCCCCCAAGGCGGCGGCTGGCGGCGACGAAGCAAAGGCCCCGAAGGCCAAGAGCGAGAAGAAGTCCAAGAAGGGTGATGGCGTTCCGGAGGGAGCTGCTGCGAGCGGCCAGTCGGATGCGACGCGTTCGAAGGCCATTCGCCTCGCAGACGGAGAGAAGTATGTTCCGCGCGCCCGGAAGCGCTACGACGACGTCATCCGGAAGGCTCTCATGGATCAGTTCAAATATGTGAACGCCATGCAGGTGCCCAAGCTTGACAAGATAGTGATCAACATGGGCGTCGGCGAAACAACCGCAGACACCAAGAAGATCCAGTCGGCCGTCCGTGATCTGACGCTGATTGCCGGACAGAAGCCGGTCATCACCAAGGCGCGCGTTGCAATCTCGAACTTCAAGGTTCGTGAGAACATGCCGCTTGGCGCGAAGGTCACGTTGCGCAAGGAGCGCATGTACGAATTTTTGGATCGGCTTGTCACGGTGGCGCTGCCCCGCGTGAGGGACTTCCGGGGTGTGTCTCCGAAGAGCTTTGACGGGCGCGGCAACTATTCGATGGGCCTCAAGGAGCACATCGTGTTCCCTGAAATCGACTACGACAAGATCGACGCGGTCTGGGGCATGGACATCACGATCTGTACCACGGCGAAGACTGACGAGGAGGCCCGGGCGTTGCTTTCCGGCTTCCAGTTGCCTTTCGCGAAATGATGATCCGGACCTAGGGAAGACGAGCAGGAAGACATGGCAAAGAAGAGTTCGACCGAAAAGAACAACCGGCGCATCAATCTTGTGAAGCGCTTTGCGGGCAAGCGCGACAAGCTCAAGGCGATCGCCAATGACATGTCGCTGGCTCCGGAAGAGCGCTTCGCGGCCCGGCTCAAGCTTGCCGAGCTGCCGCGGAACTCGTCGCCGACGCGCATCCGCAACCGCTGCGAGCTCACCGGGCGATCGCGCGGGAATTATCGCAAGTTGAAGCTTTGCCGCGTGAAGCTGAGGGAACTGGCCTCGTTCGGGCTTATTCCCGGCATGGTCAAGTCGAGCTGGTAAGGGGACTCTAGGAACATGGCAATCAACGATCCCGTTGGTGATATGCTGACCCGCATTCGCAATGCGCAGATGAGGGGGCAGACGAAAGTCACGACCCCGGCGTCGAAGCTGCGTCGCAACGTTCTCGATGTGCTGGCGTCGGAGGGGTATATCCGGGGCTACGCCGAGGTGACGCTAGCGGCGTCGAAGCCTGAATTCGAGATCGAGTTGAAGTATTTCGACGGCAAGCCCGTGATCAATGAGATCCGGCGCGTTTCAACGCCTGGACGTCGGGTTTATTCGGCGATCAAGGATTTGAAGCCGGTCCGAAATGGATTGGGAATTTCGATTTTGTCGACGCCGAAGGGTGTCATGACGGACGCCGTTGCCCGTGAACAGAACGTGGGCGGCGAGGTCCTCTGTCACGTGTTCTAATAGCACGGGACGGGACACCGGAGAGGCGAAGGAAACAGGCTTATGTCACGAATTGGAAAAAAGGCGGTTGCGCTGCCGCAGGGTGTAACGGCCACGGTCAAGGATCGTGACGTCAAGGTGAAGGGCCCGAAGGGCGAGCTTTCGCTGCGTGTCCTCGAGGGCATTGACGTGAAGGTCGAGAAGGAAGGCATCTCTGTAACCCCGCGCGAGATGACGGATGACATGCGCGCCCGATGGGGCATGCAGCGCACGCTGGTGAACAACCTGGTGGAAGGCGTCTCCAAGGGTTTCTCGCAGACTCTCGAAATCAATGGCGTTGGTTTTCGTGCGGCCGTTCAGGGCAAGAACTTGCAGCTGCAGCTTGGGTTCAGCCACGATGTGGTCTACCCGATACCGGCTGGCATCGACATAAAGTGCGAGAAGCCGACGATCATCGTGGTGTCCGGGGCTGACAAACAAAGGGTCGGTCAGGTTTCCGCCGAGATCCGAGGGTTCCGCAAGCCTGAGCCCTACAAGGGCAAGGGCATCAAGTACGCCGAAGAAAAGATCCGCCGCAAAGAAGGCAAGAAGAAGTAAGGAACGCATCCATGCCACTCACTCGCAAAGAGCTGTTCGCGCGCCGTCAGCGCCGTACGCGCTTCAAGCTACGCAAGGTCTCCGGCTTGCGGGCGCGCCTGTCGGTTTTTCGCTCTTCGCAGCATATCTATGCGCAGGTCATCGACGACACCAAGGGCGTTACGCTCGCATCGGCTTCGACGCTTGATGAAGAAGTCATCAAGTCACTGACCGGCGGCAAGGGGACTGATACGTCAGCTGCAGCCGTGGTCGGGAAGGTCGTGGCCGAGCGTGCGCTGAAGGCAGGGATCAAGGACGTGGTCTTCGACCGCGGTGGGTATATCTATCACGGTCGAGTGAAGGCGCTCGGCGATGCGGCCCGCGAAAGCGGCCTTAGCTTCTGACAGAAAAAAGGGATCGAGAATCAATGGCGCGCGAAGAAAGAGAAGAGCGGCCCCGGCGTGGTGAGCGCGGCGGGCGTGATCGCGAGGAGCGCGGCGAACGCAGCGAGCTCGTCGACAAGCTCGTTGCCATCAATCGCGTCGCGAAGGTGGTGAAGGGCGGCAAGCGATTCGGCTTTGCAGCACTCGTCGTCGTCGGCGACCAAAAGGGGCGCGTCGGATTCGGTCACGGCAAGGCGCGCGAGGTGCCTGAGGCCGTGCGCAAGGCAACGGAAGCAGCCAAGAAACAGCTTGTGCGTGTTCCGTTGCGCGAAGGACGGACCCTGCACCACGAGGTGCTTGGTCGCCACGGCGCTGGCAAGGTTGTGTTGCGTCCGGCCCCGGTCGGTACGGGTATCATCGCTGGCGGTCCGCTGCGCGCTGTTTTCGATGTCCTTGGCGTGCACGACATCGTGGCCAAATCGGTCGGCAGTTCGAACCCCTACAACATGGTCCGGGCCACTTTCGATGCCCTCAAGGGCCAGTACAGCCCAAAGATGGTTGCCAATAAGCGGGGCAAGTCGGTTGCTGACGTGATCACGTCGCGGCGGTCGCAGCCTGCAGCTGAAGCATCACCGGAGTAAGTCAAATGGTCATGCGAACGCAAGACGGTCGGCCCAAGACCAAGACGATCACGATCGAACAGATCGCAAGCCCCGCGCGGCGGCCAGAAGTTCAGCGCGAGACCCTTGTGGGGCTCGGGCTCGACAAGCTGGGCCGTAGGAAGACGCTCGTCAATTCCGATGCGGTCTGGGGGATGGTCTGCAAGGTCAGGCACATGGTGCGTATCGTCGAGGACGCAAAGAGCTAAGCGGGCGGACAGGACATGAAACTCAACGAAATTCGTGACAATGAAGGCGCCCACAAGCGTTTCAAGCGCATCGGTCGTGGCTCGGGTTCAGGCAAGGGCAAGACCGCAGGCCGGGGCGTAAAGGGTCAGAAAGCTCGCACGGGGCACCACGGCATGTTCGGCTTCGAAGGTGGCCAGATGCCGTTGCACATGCGGGTGCCCAAGCGTGGCTTCAACAACATCTTTGCCCGCGGGTTTTCCATCGTTAACACGGGAGAGCTCCAGAGGGCGGTCGACAGCGGCAAGATCAAGGCCGGTGAGACGCTCGATGCTGGCAAACTTGCAACACTGGGCCTTGCCCGCAAGTCCAAGGACGGGGTTCGGCTCCTTGGAAAAGGGGACCTGAAGACCAATCTCATTCTTGAGGTTGCCTATGCCTCGGGTGCAGCCGTTGAGGCGGTCAAGAAGGCGGGCGGGGACGTCAAGGTTCTGGGCGTCAAGGCAAAGCACGTGACCCGTAAGGATCGCGGACCCGGCAAGCGAGAGCAGCGTCGGATCGCTTCCTCCAAGAAGCGTGAGGAGCGTGCGGCCAGCCGGTCTGCCTGATTGCCAGGAAGCCTGCAAGGTATCCCAACCGCTGGGTGCAGGTGATCGGGTGGAGTTGGACTGCACGCGAGGAGAGATGACATGGCGTCAGCTGCCGAACAATTAGCCGCCAATGTGAATTGGTCGGCTTTCTCCAAGGCCGAGGAATTGCAGAAGCGCATCTGGTTCACGCTGGGTGCGCTCGTTGTTTATCGTCTTGGGACGTTCATTCCGCTTCCGGGCATCAACCCGGACTCGCTTGCGCGCCTGATGGAACAGCAGACCCAGGGCATCCTGGGAATGTTCAATCTCCTGTCGGGTGGCGCGGTGGAGCGCATGGCGATCTTCGCCTTGAACGTCATGCCCTACATTTCCGCATCGATCATCATGCAAGTGATGACAACGGTCAGCCCTCATCTTGAGAAGCTAAAGAAAGAGGGCGAGGCCGGGCGCAAGACAATCAACCAGTATACGCGTTATCTCACTGTGTTCCTGGCAGCGGGTCAGGCTTACGCCATTTCTGCGGGGCTGCAGGCGACGCCTGGTCTGGTCATGCTGCCGGGGATTGCCTTCAGCGTAACGACGGTCGTGATCCTGACTGGCGGCGTCATGTTCCTGATGTGGCTGGGCGAGCAGATCACATCGCGTGGTATCGGCAATGGTGTGTCGCTGATCATTTTCGCAGGTATCGTGGCCCAGCTGTTCCAGGGGTTTGCCAGCACCATGACGATGGCCGACAAGGGTTCCATCTCATGGGGCGCGGCAATCGGGCTTTATGTGCTGGTCGCGGTCGTGATCATGGTCATTGTCTATTTCGAGCGCGCTCAGCGCCGGCTGTTGGTCCAGTACCCCAAGCGCCAGATGGGCAACCGGATGTTCGGCGGTGACAGTTCGCACCTGCCGCTCAAGTTGAACACCTCGGGCGTGATCCCGCCGATCTTCGCTTCGTCGCTGCTTGTCATCCCCGCCACTGTCGCAGGCATCTATGGTACGAATGCTCCAGACTGGCTGGCCGAGGCTGTGCGCCTTCTCACGCATGGGCAGCCGCTCTACATGGCGCTTTACGGGATACTGATCGTGTTCTTCGCTTTCTTTTACACGGCGGTGGTCTTCAACCCGACCGAAACTGCGGAGAACCTCAAGAAGTATGGCGGGTTCATTCCCGGCCGGCGGCCTGGCAAACAGACTGCGGACTACATCGATTATGTGCTGGTTCGACTGACAGTGGTGGGCTCTGCCTATCTGGTTTGCGTCTGTCTCATCCCTGAATTCATCCTCGCGCAGTATGGAGGTAACCTCATCCTGCTGGGCGGAACCTCGTTCCTGATCATCGTCTCAGTCACGATGGATACAGTGGCCCAGATCCACAGCCATCTGCTGGCGCACCAGTACGAGGGCCTCATCAAGAAGGCCAGGTTCAAGAGCCCGCGGGGCAACGCATGATTGTTGTCCTTTTTGGTCCGCCGGCGTCCGGCAAGGGGACACAAGCGTCCCGGATCAAGTCGAAATATGGGATCGCCCATCTTTCGACCGGCGACATGCTGCGTGCTGCCATCGCCGAGGGGACAGAAATTGGCAAGAAGGCCAAGGCCATCATGGACTCGGGCAAGCTGGTGCCGGATGACATCGTGGTGGGAATCATTGCAGAGCGGATCGTTCAGGCTGATTGCAGCAAGGGGTTCGTGCTGGATGGCTTCCCGCGTACCGTGAACCAGGCAACGGCGCTTGACCTGATGCTAAAGGCGAAAAGCCTCTCCGTGACCCACGTGATTGTCATGGACGTGAACGAGGCAGAGCTCATCAAGCGTGTGGAAAACCGTGCGGCAGAAGCGCGCCGCAAGGGTGAACCTGTGCGGCCAGATGACGACCCGGAGACCTTCAAGAAGCGCCTGGGTGTGTACAAGGCAGAAACGGCGCCGGTCCTGCCCTACTACGAAAAACAGGGGAAAATCCGCCACGTCGACGGGATGAAGCCGGTCGACGAGGTTACCGCCCAAATTGACGCAGTCCTCAGCAAGCCGCCGCGGCGCAAGTGGTGGTTCTGGTGATGGTTGACCGCGTAACGGAAAGAAATATAATCCGCGCTCTTCCGATGAATGGCGCGGACGCTGCCTCCCGGTTTCCCGGGGCGTGGCGCGACATGTCGTTTTTGATTGAAGATCTGTTTAGGAGATAATCGTGGCCCGCATCGCAGGCGTGAACATTCCGACGAACAAGCGTGTGCACATCGCACTGCGCTATATCCATGGCATCGGACCGGTGAACGCGGTTGAGATCTGCAAGAAGGTCGGCATCGCCGAGAACCGTCGCGTGAATCAGCTGTCGGACGCCGAGGTCATTCAGATCCGCGAAATCATCGACCGCGAGTTCATCGTTGAAGGTGACCTGCGTCGTGAAGTTTCGATGAACATCAAGCGCCTGACGGACCTCGGTTGCTACCGTGGCCTTCGTCACCGCAAGGGACTGCCGACCCGCGGTCAGCGCACGCACACGAACGCCCGTACCCGCAAGGGGCCTGCAAAGGCGATCGCTGGCAAGAAGATGGCAACCAAGTAAATCCGCATTTGATCCGCAGCGCTCGAGCGTGCGGTATCGGGAAGTGAGAACTGGACATGGCTACTGAGAAGAAGGCGCGCGTTCGAAAGAAAGAGCGCAAGAACATCACCTCCGGTGTGGCGCACGTGAACGCGACGTTCAATAATACGATGATCACGATCACCGACGCCCAGGGCAACACTGTCGCCTGGTCTTCGGCTGGCACAATGGGCTTCAAGGGATCGCGCAAGTCGACGCCCTACGCTGCTCAGGTGGCGGCAGAGGATGCCGGCAAGAAGGCCATGGAGCATGGCGTGCGAACGCTTGAAGTCGAGGTGAAGGGCCCCGGTTCAGGTCGCGAAAGTGCGCTGCGTGCCCTGCAGGCCGCTGGCTTCACGGTGACCACGATCCGGGACGTGACCCCCATCCCCCACAACGGTTGTCGCCCGCCGAAGCGTCGCCGCGTCTGACATCCGTTTCCCCCGCGAATGCCGAAGGATGACTCAAAGTGATTGAGAAGAACTGGCAGGAATTGATCAAGCCGAACAAGCTGCACGTCGATGCGCCGTCCCCACGGACGCACGCGGTGCTGGTGGCAGAACCGCTTGAGCGGGGCTTCGGGCTCACGCTCGGCAACTCGCTACGCCGCGTGCTGCTGTCGTCGCTGCAGGGTGGCGCAGTCACGTCGATCCAGATCGACGGTGTGCTGCATGAGTTTTCGTCCATTCCCGGCGTGCGCGAGGATGTCACGGATATCGTCCTCAACATCAAACAACTCGCCCTCAAACTGCACTCGGACGGAGAGAAGCGCCTGGTGCTTAAGGGCGAGGGCCCCGGTGAGTTGCGCGCCAGTGCGATCTCGTCCGCGGCTGATGTCGAGATCCTCAATCCGGATCTGGTGATCTGCAATCTCGATCATGGCGCCCGTGTGCGTATGGAGCTGAAGGTCAATTCCGGGAAGGGCTATGTTCCGGCAGAGCGCAACCGGCGTGAAGACGATCCGATCGGTCAGATCCCGGTCGATTCTCTCTTCTCTCCAGTCAAGAAGGTGTCCTATCGCGTGGAGAACACGCGCGAAGGTCAGATCCTCGACTACGACAAGCTCACGCTGTCCGTTGAAACCAATGGCGCCGTGTCACCAGAAAATGCCGTGGCCTATGCTGCGCGCATTCTGCAAGACCAGCTTCAGATCTTCATCAATTTCGAAGAGCCGCGCGAGAAGAAGGTCGAGGAGCAGAAGACCGATCTGCCGTTCAACCCGGCTTTGCTGAAGAAGGTTGACGAGCTTGAGTTGTCCGTGCGCTCGGCGAACTGCCTCAAGAACGACAACATCGTCTACATCGGCGATCTCATCCAGAAGACCGAGGCAGAGATGCTTCGGACGCCGAATTTCGGACGCAAGTCGCTGAATGAGATCAAGGAAGTGCTTGCCTCGATGGGGCTCCACCTCGGCATGGAAGTGCCGGGTTGGCCGCCCGAGAATATTGAGGAACTGGCACGGAAGTTTGAAGACCAATACTGACCGGCGGCCTGCATCAGCGGGCTGCCAATTATGTGACCAAGGGGACTGACAATGCGCCACGGTTTTGCGGGCAGAAGGCTGAACCGCTCAAGCAGCCACCGTAAGGCAATGTTTGAGAATCTTGCTGCCGCGCTCATCAAGCACGAGCAGATCAAGACGACACTTCCGAAAGCGAAGGAGCTGCGGCCGATCGTTGAGCGTCTGATAACGCTTGGCAAGCGCGGCACGACAAACCTGCACGCTCGCCGTCAGGCCTTATCGCAGCTTCGCAATGACACCACGACTGTGGCCAAGCTGTTCGACGTGCTCGCGACCCGCTACGCCTCGCGGCGTGGTGGTTACACGCGCGTGCTGAAGGCTGGGATTCGCTATGGAGACGCTGCTCCAATGGCAATCATCGAGTTCGTAGATCGTGACGTCACAGCCAAGGGCAAGGACTCCGGTCCCGTGCAGGCCAAGGGCGAGGAAGCGGCCAACGCCTGAGCGGCAGTTGATGTGCCGAGTTTGGAATATCGGGGGTGGCGCCGCGCGCTGCCCCTTTTTGTTTGTCCAAGGGGAGCCTTACAGCCATGCAGAAAATTTCGGTCAGAACCAAGGCTGGTCTCGTTGAAGGTTTTGTGGATGCACGCTTCAAGGCGGTCGCAGACGAATTCGTGGCAAACTTCGAAAGCCGCGGCGAGGTTGGAGCGTCTTGCTCTCTGACCCTCGAGGGGAAGTCGCTGGTCGATCTCTGGGGTGGGCGCAAGGCGCCCGCTGGCGACCCCTGGGGGCCTGACACGCTGTCCATCATCTTCTCCTCGACCAAGGGTGCCATGGCGCTATGCGCCCACATGCTGGCCGATCGCGGACAGCTCGATCTGTACGCACCCATAACGAAGTACTGGCCTGCGTTCGGGCAGGCTGGCAAGGAAGCAGCCACCGTGATCATGACCCTCGATCACACGGTGGGTGTCCCTCACGTTCGTGGCGCGCCAAAGCCTGGCGAATTCTATGACTGGGAGCGCATGATCGATGTCATCGCGCGAGAGCCCGCGTTCTGGGAGCCCGGCACGCGCAACGGCTATCATGCCATCACCATGTCCTGGACCGTTGGCGAGCTTGTGCACCGCGCGGCAGGCAAACGCCTTGGTCGCTTCTTTGCTGACGAGGTGGCCGGTCCCCTCGGTCTTGATTTCTGGATTGGTTTGCCCGAGTCCCAGGAACACCGCGTGGCACCAATGCTGCCCGCGATGCCGACGACAGAGTCGATGCAGACCAGGTTCTTCCAGAAGGCCATGACCGATACCGCGTCACCGTCGCATTTCTTCCTTCGTGACTTCATGGCGTTCAATCCCAACGAGCGTGCAGGTCGTGCAGCTGAAATCGGTGCCGCCAACGGCATTACCAATGCACGGAGCCTTGCAGCCATGTACGCGCCGCTTGCCAATGGCGGGTCTCTGAATGGCGTTCGCCTGGTTGGGCAGGATACGCTCACCCGCATGGGAAGGGTCGCAGTCGGAACGCATCAGGATGCCACTCTCGTGATCCCGACGCGATTTGCCTTGGGTTACATGAAGTCGATGGATAATCGGTACCTGCCGGGCCTTGATGGGGCTTCGTGCATCTTGTCTGATACGGCCTTTGGTCATGTTGGAGCCGGTGGATCGATTGGCTTTGCCTGTCCCGAGACAAGGATGAGCTTTGGCTACACGATGAACCAGATGGGCCTTGGTTTGCTGCTGAACGACCGGGGCCAGTCCCTCGTTGATGCGGCTTACCGTGCCATCGGCTATCGCAGCAATGCCGGTGGTCAGTGGACGCGTTGATGAGCGATTTTCCGCGGGTTCTGGTTGGAAAATTGATGCCGTCCGGGCTTGGCAGCGCCGGGTTCAATATCCATGTTTGGCGGAAGAGCCGGGGTCGTTTCCGGGCATCCGCAGATGCAAGAAAGCAAGTGGAATCATGATGCGATCGAAACTCGTTGTCACCGCAGCCATCATTGCGGGCCTTGTCGCCATGCTGCCGACGGCCTTAGCGCAACCCCAGTCCCAGCGCGTCGTGCCCGCGAGCGCTGCGCAGATGCAGTTGTCATTCGCAAGCATCGTACGCAAGGCGAGTCCGGCTGTCGTCAACATTTACTCGAAGCGCAAGGTCAGTAATCCTTACGCCAATGACCCCTTCTTTGGCCGCTTCTTCAGGGACAGGGTGCAGAGTGCCCTGGGCTCTGGCGTGATTGTGCGCAATGACGGAGTTATCGTTACCAACAACCATGTTGTTGCCGGCGCTGACGAGATTACGGTGGTTCTGGCAGATCGGCGCGAGTTCGAAGCCCGCATTCTTCTTGCCGATGAGCGGACTGATCTTGCCATCTTGCGCATCAGCAGCGCGGTCAAGGGGTTGCCGACGCTGGCGTTCCATAACAGCGACGATGCGGAGGTTGGTGACATTGTCCTCGCGATCGGAAACCCTTTCGGCGTTGGCCAGACGGTGACCAGTGGGATCGTGTCGGCGCTCGCGCGCACGCAAGTGGGCGTATCCGACTACCAGTTTTTCATCCAGACGGATGCTGCCATCAACCCGGGAAATTCGGGTGGCGCGCTCGTGACGATGGATGGGAGCCTGATCGGGATCAACACGGCGATTTTTTCGCGCTCGGGTGGCAGCATCGGGATCGGCTTTGCCATTCCGGCAAACATGGTCAAGACCGTGGTCAACTCGGCCCTCGGCGGTGCCAAAGAGGTGGCGCGGCCGTGGTTGGGTATCGACAGCCAGCGCGTGGATGCTGCGCTTGCCGAGTCGCTTGGACTTGATCGGCCGCGGGGTATTGTCGTGACGCGCGTTGAGCCCACGAGCCCGGCCGCACAGGCCGGTCTTGCCCCGCGCGACGTGATCGTGAAAGTAGACGAGTTCGACATCAATGATGAGCAGGCCCTGAATTTCAGGGTCGCCACGAAGGGGATCGGCAGTACCGCAACCCTCACCTATGTCCGCAACGGCCAGCAGCGAACGACTGCCGTCAAGCTGATGGCCGAGCCCGCTGATGCGGTGCGCGCGGCGGTCGAGATCAGCGGTCGTAACCCCTTGCAGGGCGCGAGCGTCTCTGGTCTCAGCTCCTCCATGGCGCAGGAGCTTGGAGTGGAGCCGGGGTCGGGTGTTCTGATCACCGCGATGTCCCGCCGCTCCGTCGCGGCGCAATATGGCTTTGCGCCGGGTGATGTGATCACGGCTGTCAATGGCCGTCGTGTGACATCGCCTTCAGCTCTCCAATCGGCACTCAATGGCGCCCGTGGTGGCTGGCGTATCTCGGCGACGGGTCCGAACGGATCGAAGACGCTGACGATCCGTTAGCGGAGCGGGTATACTCGCTGCCATGACCCTGTTCGAAGCAGCTGGGCTCGAAGACGAGGCTGGCCCACGGCCTCTCGCCGATCGCCTGCGTCCCAAGGCGCTTGCCGATGTTATCGGCCAGTCCCATCTTCTCGGCGCTGAGGGTCCGATCGGTCGCATGCTGGCGGCTCGCCGATTGTCTTCAATGATCCTCTGGGGGCCACCTGGCACCGGCAAGACAACGATTGCGCGCCTGCTCAGCCGGGGCCTCAATCTCCACTTCGAGCAGATCTCCGCCATCTTCTCGGGCGTGGCCGAGCTGCGAAAGGTCTTCGACATGGCCCGCGCACGCCGTGCGCAGGGGCGCGCCACGCTGCTCTTCGTGGATGAGATCCACCGTTTCAACCGCGCGCAGCAGGACTCGTTTCTTCCCGTCATGGAGGACGGTACGGTCATCCTGGTGGGCGCAACGACTGAAAATCCGAGCTTCGAACTGAACGCCGCGATTCTGTCGCGTGCCCAGGTTCTTGTTCTCAACCGGCTCGGGATGGACGATCTTGAGCATCTTCTGGTGCGTGCCGAGGTCGAGACAAAGCGGGGGTTACCACTCGTTGGCGAGGTTCGTACGGCCCTGAAGGCGATGGCAGACGGCGACGGACGTTTCCTCTTGAATCTGGTCGAACAAATCCTTGCATTGAAGCCGCCAGCGCCGCTCTCGGTCGAAGACCTGATGCGCGCCATTCAGAGGCGTGCGCCCATTTACGACAAGGGCAGGGAAGGCCACTACAATCTCGTCAGCGCCCTGCATAAATCCGTCCGCGGCTCGGACGTGAATGCGTCGCTTTACTGGCTGGCACGCATGCTCGCGGGCGGCGAGGATCCGCTCTACATCATCCGGCGCGTCGTGCGCATGGCGGTCGAGGACATCGGTCTCGCCGATCCCAATGCGCTGGTGCAGGCACTTGCCGCCAAGGATGCCTTCGAGCTGATGGGATCGCCCGAAGGCGAACTCGCCATCGCGCAGGCCGTGATCTATGTCGCCGTTGCCCCGAAATCGAACGCGGCCTATGTCGCCTTCAAGCGTGCACAGGCGTCAGCCGAGGCATCAGGCTCCCTCAACCCGCCGATGAACATACTCAACGCGCCCACGCGCATGATGAAGGAACTGGGCTACGGCAAGGACTACGTCTACGAACCCGACACCGACCTCGGTGTCTCGACCCAGCGCTTCTTCCCCGAGGAGATGCGGCCGGAGACCTACTACGAACCTCGCGGCGAAGGCCTCGAGGCCCGCATCCGTGAACGGCTCGAGCGCTGGGAAGCGCTGCGCCGTCAGGCGATGGGCTCATTGAAGTAGAGCTGGCGCGCATAGCGCATCGGCGGCGATCCAAACGACAGGATCCCGTCGTGGTAGGCCTTCAGCTTGAAGCCCGTGCCCGCGCGCCGCTCTGCCTCACGCCGTGTTTCGGCGTGCTCCTGGTAGCCCACGAAATACGTCGACAGCTGTGTGACCGACAGCTGCGCACGTCGCCACTTGCCTGCGGCTTCGCGTTCCTCCTGGAAAGCGGTCTCTGTGAGAAGCTTCATCATCTGCTCGCGGGTCATCCCGTCACAATGGATGGCCTGGTCGATGATCGCATTGCAGATCGCGCGCAGCTGGATCTTCAACTGCGTGAGGCGATAAAGCGGATCGTTCTCGCGATATCCCTCGTCGACCATCATCTGTTCGGCATAGACCGCCCAGCCTTCGATGAACGAACCCGAGCCGAGGATCGCACGCACGACCGAGGGGTATCTGTTCGAATGGAACAGCTGCACGTAATGGCCGGGCATGGCCTCGTGCACCGCGATGTCGGCGATGCCGCGCATGTTGTATTCGCGTAGGAACGAGACCGTCTGCTCTTCGGTCCAGTCGTCCGGGATCGGCGACACGGCATAGAACGTGTCCAAGTGCTTCTCGAGCGGTCCGGGTGAATCGCAATAGGCGACCGCAATGCCGCGCTGGAACTCGGGCATCACGATGACGCGTACGGGCCCCTCGGGCAACGTGATCAGGTCGCGCTCGACGATGAAGCGTCGGGCGACCTCCACCTCATCAGTTGCCACCTGCACCAGCCGGTCGCGCGCGGGCCGGTCCGCAGCTGCGAGTTCAAGTGCCGCCTTGATCGCCACCTGCTGCTGCTCGGGTGTGGGCGCCTCGGGCAGGGCTGGTGCGTCGGCGCGTCCTTCCAGTGCCTTGCGGGCTGTTGCATACATTTCCTTTCGGCAGGCAATCACGGCAGCATCGGCGCGCTGACGGATCTCGGCGCGGGTGAGCCTGGACTGCAGCGTGAAGCCAAGCTTCGTATCGAAGCGTTCGGCGCCGGCGCGATAGTCCGCCTTGGCTGCCGGAACAAGCGTGCCCTCGATCCAGCGCTGGTGCTCATCGATCGCGGCCGTGTAGGTCGCAATCGCTTGATCAAGGCGCTCCCGATCGGTTCCCTTAAGAGCACCAGCCGCTGGCAGAACCAGTTCGCCAATGATCCCCTTCAGGCCCTTGTTCTGGGCAGCATACGTCTCGGCGTGAGGTGTGGGGACCCGCGCCGTATCCAACTGCCGGCGCACTTCTGCGAGGAACGCAGGGATACGCTCCATGCGTGCTGTTGCCGACTGCAGCCGCCTGGCCGCGGGCGCAAATTCCCGCGACATGAGCCCATAAATCGCCGAGCCTGCGATGTTCTGGTAGTAGATCGGATCCCAAGCCCAATCCTGCGATGTCTCCATGGTCCAAAGGTACGAGCGCAGCGTGTTTGTGAGCAGTGCAGCATCGACCTGGTTTGCACGCGACAGCTTCGAGGCATCCAGCGCCTCGAGCTTGCTGAGCGTTCGCCTTGTGAAGGCCACGGCGCGGGCTCGCCCGGCCGCACTGACATCGTCAATCTGGGTGTCGAAGCGATGGTCGCCAATCTGGGTCGCAGACACCGGTATCAGGCGCATTGACTGGTCAAGCCAGGCTGCCGCGGTCCTCGAGAACTGTTGATCCAGGGGCGACGTTGCTGCCCCGATCGCATCTCCGGCCACGACAGGCAGAGAAAGCATGGACCCAAGCCCGGCAAGGGTGCTACGGCGCGTCATTCTCATTGCCACTCTCTCCCGCTCTCGCGCGTTGTCCGCAGCATAAAAGGCATGGTGGTGGCGCCATCGTAAAGCGATTTTACGGGCAGGGCTGGTTTGAGGCCCTGTGGATAAGTTCAATCAATGTTCCACATGAAACAGACTCGATCCGTCTCGAAAGAGTGGTGGCTTCCGAAGTCTCATTGCAAGGGAGGCATGCCCGTGGTGCACAACTTGCGGGGGAGTGACTGGAAGAAGCTCAATCAGACGTAATAATTATGGTTGCGGCTTTATCCTGGTCGTCCCATCCATCCGCTGGGGCCTTGAGGCCACCTCGATTCCGTCTCTGGCGCGAGATCCTGCTTTGAGGCTTGCGCTGAACCATGCGATACCCGCCCGCATGTCGACGACGTTGCTGATTGGCGTGGGCGGGGCGTTTGGCGCCATGGCTCGCTACCTGCTTTCAATATGGATCACCCAGGCCATAGGGACGCAGTTCCCGTGGGGTATCCTCTGCGTGAACATTGCTGGCTGTCTTGCGATGGGGCTGATTGCCGGACTTGGCGCACAGATGATCCATATGCCGGATGAGCTGAAGCTGTTCCTTGCCACAGGGGTCATCGGCGGATTCACCACCTTTTCGGCCTTCTCCCTTGATGCCGTCCAGCTGGTGGAGCGTGGCGCGTACATGGATGCCGCTGTCTACACGCTGGTATCGGTCGCAGGCTCGATTGCTGCGCTGCTCACGGGCATGATGCTTGTGCGCGGGGTGGCAGCATGAGCGGCGTGGTCCAACGTTACGTAAAGACCGACGAGGAGGGCATTCGCCTCGATCGCTGGTTCCAGCGTCATTATCCGCAACTCACTCACGGCGCGCTGGAAAAGCTTCTGCGCACGGGGCAGGTGCGGGTCGATGGTGCCCGCGTCAAGTCGAGCCATCGGGTCACCAAGGGCGAAAGCATCCGCGTGCCGCCGCTGCCCAAGCCTGACCCCGAACGGCAGGAGCGGGCCCCCATCACCAAGCTGC
>JBEIFU010000018.1:0-18866 GCA_040382295.1 Alphaproteobacteria bacterium | reverse complement strand
TTCATCGCAAAAACTCAATTGATCCGTTGGGCCAAGGCTTTGGGGAGAAGGACAAAGAGTTTTCCTCTATGTGCCATCCGCCCGGCAACGCTCTCCGCCCGGTGACCTGCGCCCCAATAGACATCGCCACGAATAGGGCCACGAATGGCACCACCGGTATCCTGCGCGATGAACAGGCGACGAAGGTCCACGTCTTGATCGGTTTTGAGGTCGCCGGGCGCCCGTCCCTCCACCCACATCGGCACACCGAGAGGATGGAACCTTAGATCGACAGCCAAGCTGGCCTCGGGAGTCAAAGGGACCCCTTGCGCACCATTTGCTCCCTTTGACGGATCACCGATGGGCAACGTTTTGAAGAAGACATAGGAGGCATTCTCGTTCATCAGTGCATCCGCCTTCTCGGGATTGCTGTCGAGCCAGGCGCGAATGCTTTGCATGGAAAGGGACTCCGGTCGGATCTCTCCTCGCTCCACGAGAATACGCCCAACAGCGGTATAAGGATGACCATTCTGGCCATCATAGGCGGCGCGAATGGTCTCGCCGCTATCGAGCTTCACACGGCCGGATCCTTGTATCTGAAGGAAAAAGGCGGCAACGGGATCATCGACAAACACGAGTGCCTCGGCGACGGAACCCGGGCCACGCTCCACGATCTCTCGGCGGGAAGCAAACGGGACCAGTCGCCCGGCGACAACGCGCCCGACGAGCCGCTCACCGCGCAATTGGGAACGAAACTGGCCAAGATCAACCTCGACAAGATCTGATGGCCGCTGATGGAGCGGCGTCCGATACCGAGCGCTCGGGCGCCGGCTACCCCTGAGTTCAGGCTCATAGTAGCCAGTAAACAGACCGCGCTCTTCTCGCCCATTAAAAACCTGCACGGGAGAGAACCAGGTCTCGAAGAGCGCCCGCGCCTCCCCCTCGCTCCGGGGTTGCTGTTCGAGGACTGCGCGACAGGCATCAACCCAGTCGGACACGGCTCCATACGCGCCATGCCCACCCATCGGATCCCCAGGCATTCGTCGCAGGATGACGCGACAGGACCCTTGCAAGGCAGCATGAGCGGGCAAGAGCGACTGCTGCAGCCAGCCATCGAGTGATGAGAAAGAAGAGGCCTTGAACGCCAACTGCGGTTCTTCGAGACGATCAGCAGGACCTAGAGTCGTGGTCCGGGGCACGCATGCTGCCAATGACAGCAAGACCATGACCTGAGCGACGGCACGAAGCATCTTCATGGCCGCAGCTTATGCTACGCAGCGCCAGCAGTCGCAACCAACTTCCAGTTTGGATCGGAAGACCGGACATCGCGAGCAAAGGTCCAAACATCTGTCACTTCCCGCACCACGCCCACTGCACCGTCCACAACAGCGCCAGCGGCATCCCGCGTCGCCGAGATCAGTTCAGAGACGAACTTTACGGTGACCTCAGCAATTCGGCCATTAAGCCTCGCCTCCTCGACTGCCGCCGTCTTGAGCCCGACAAACGCAAACTCCACCCGTCTGCCTGCCTTGAGCCTTTCATCAATGGCAACATCGAAGCTCTCGCGAACATCTTCCGCCAGCAGAGGACGCAACGTCTCCCCGTCCCCGTCAGCAAACGCCTTCACGATCATTTCATGCGCAAACTTGGCCCCGTCGAGAAATGCATCGGCGTCGAAGCCGGGATCCTCGGCTCGGATGGCACTCAACCCGGCAGCGACCGGGGATCCCGGCGGAAACGAAGTGAGGACACTGTTGCGAGGACGCGTGACAGGCTCCCTGGGCAGGGGCAGCGGAACGACCTTGTCATCCTGCGTTCCCGCCGCAGTCCGGCGTTGCTCCGTGCTCTCACGCCTGCTGACCGGATCCATCGGCCGCTGCTCGTTGCCGGTCCTGCGGCCCAGAACAGTATAGATCCGATATCCGATGAATGCAGCGATGCCCGCCAGAACCAGGATTTCGATTTCTTCTGTACCCATGTCACCCGTCCGATAGCGGCCCAGCAAAAGTACTTGCGACGAAAACACCCGATAGACCCAAAGTGAAACGTACAACGCCGAGGCTCTCAGGGTCCACATAATACCCCACCCCGGATGTTGAACCGGTTCCTTCAAAGGGCAAATTTCGCGTGTACCGCACTATTGCTTGTCTCCAGGCCAAGAACCGTGTTAGCCAGCGCCACATAAATTGCCCGGATTTTCCGGATTTCAAGGACACCCAAGGTATGAGTGACAGTCAGGCTAACGGCAACGGACAGGCTTCGGATCTCCAGGGCGCAACAGCCAACCCGGCCCAGATCCAGGTACTCGCGCAGTACGTTAAGGATTTGTCATTCGAAAATCCGGGAGCACCTTTGACCCTTCAGGGCCAGCGTCCAGCGCTTGAGGTCGGCGTGGACGTCCAAGCGCGTGGCGTTGGCGAAGATCAATACGAAGTTCGCATCCGCATTCGGGCCGACGCGAAATCTGCAAACCAGACGGTTTTTGTCTGTGAGGTCGACTACGCCGGCGTTTTCATGCTCAAGAACATCCCGCAGGAAAACATACAGCCGGTGCTCCTGATCGAGTGCCCGAGGCAACTCTTTCCGTTCGCAAGGCGCGTGATGGCGGACGTGACAAGAGACGGCGGGTTCCCGCCCTTGATGCTCGATCCGATCGACTTCCTGAACCTTTACAGGACCCAGATGGCCCAACAGCGGGCGCAGTCGGCCTCAGCCTGAGCTTTACGCCTGGTCCTTCCACACAGCATGAGCGCCCAGCCGGTCGATCAGCTCGTCGTGCCGGGCGCGCTCCTCGGCAGTAAGCCGTGAAGCGAGGGGTCTCGGCCTCGCAGCCGTTACGAGCTGGCGCACGATCTGAACCGCTGAAGCACCGGCATCAGCAAGCAGTTCAAGGCCCGCCTGCTTTCCGCCCATGAGCTCCTGGTAAACCTGCGCAAGCAGTTCCACGTCCAGCATGGCGCCGTGGCCTCGGCTCTTTCGCTCATCCAGACTGATGCCAAAGCGGCGACACAAAGCATCGAGAGATGCTGGTGATCCCGGAAATTTTTTTCGTGCAATCAGCACAGTATCGACCGCCCGAGATCTCTCCAGGCCAGGACGCTTGGCCAGCGCAAGCTCGGAATTGAGAAACTTGAGATCGAACTCGGCATTATGGATGACGAGCGGGCTGTCGCCGATGAAACCGAGAAACTGCTCCACCACGTCTGCAAACAGAGGCTTGTCCCGGAGGAAGGCCGTGGAGAGATTTGTGATCCGTTGCGCCTCTTCAGGCACATCCCTCTGGGGATTCAAATAGGTGTGAAACCGCGATCCCGTCGGCGAGCGATTGCTCAGTTCCAGACAGCCAATCTCGATGACACGATGTCCCTGAGAAGGTTCAAGCCCGGTTGTTTCCGTATCAAGGACAATCTCTCGCATGCCTAGGCCACCCAGATCTCGCCGCGCCGACCGCGCAGCTTCTTGATGATATCTTGCACCTGCTGCTCCGCGTACTCAAACCCCCCTGACGTATCAATCACGAAATCAGCCTTTTGCCGCTTGATCTCATCAGGAACCTGCTTTGCCAGGATCGCTTCGAATTTTTCCCCAGTCATGCCCGGGCGCTGCAGGACGCGCGCGCGCTGCACATCCGCAGGCGCAGACACAACGACGATCACATCCACGCGCTTGGGCCCTGCTGATTCAAGGAGAAGCGGGATATCCAGGACAACCATCTCCTCTCCGCGTTGCGCGCAGCCTTGCAGGAAACCGGCCTGCGCCGTCGCCACCAGCGGATGCACTATTCTCTCCAGCTGACGCAGCGCATCTGGCTTCCCGAGGACAAGGCGCGACAGGCGATCCCTATCAATGCGGCCATCAACATTGGCGTCGGGGAATGCAGCGGTCACCGGGTCGACTGCAGCACCACCCTTTTCATAGAGGCCATGCACCAGCGCATCCGCGTCACAAACCGGTACACCATGCCTGGAAAACATCTGGGCCGTCGTACTCTTGCCCATGCCGATGGATCCCGTAAGCCCGATGATCAGCATGGTCAGCGCCCTTCGAGAATGCCGACAAGATGGTTCCTCAGGTCAGCGCTGACACGAGGCTTCATCCCGAACCAGGCTTCAAAGCTGGGAACAGCCTGATGAAGCAACATCCCCAGGCCATCAACGGTCTTCAATCCTCTGCGACGGGCGTCGGACAGCAGCTGCGTCCGCAGCGGTCGGTAGACGATATCGACGACGACAGCTTCATCGGGCAACGGCTCAAGTGCAATCTTCAGCGCGTCCTCACCCACCATACCAAGCTTTGTCGTATTCACGAGAACACCGCACCCGGGCAGATGCCTCGCCATATCCTGCCAGCCACTAGCGCGAACCCGAGGTCCAAAGAACGCCGCCAGCGCCTCGGCATTGCCAAGCGTACGGTTGACAACCACAACCTCTCGAACCCCTTGCGACAAAAGCCCGTAGATGACCGCCCTCGCTGCCCCGCCCGCCCCAAGCACAACAACGCGCCGCCCAGCGAGATCAGTCACTCCCTCGGCGCTCAAAGATGCAATGAAGCCGGACACATCGGTATTCAGAGCGTGTATTCCTCCATCCTGCACGATCAACGTATTGGCCGCTCCACAGGCACGCGCTGTCTCATCCACGGTTTCGGCAAGCGGTAGCACGCTCTCCTTGTGAGGCAGCGTCACATTGGCTCCCCTGAAGCCCATTCTTGGCAAGGCTGCGATCACGGAAGGAAGGTCGTCGGGCTTGACGGCCAGAGGCACATAGGCCGCATCGATCTTCATCTGCTCGATCCAGTAGCCGTGCAGCGCCGGTGACAACGAATGCCCGACGGGCCACCCGATCACACCAGCCAATCGCGCCTGTCCCGTCAGCATCATGTCGTCGCCAAGCCTTGAACCCGAAGAAAATCGAGCAGGGGCAACAAGGGCATGCCCTGCACAGTGAAAAGGTCTCCCTCAATACGAGAGAAAAGCTGCACCCCCGGACCTTCGACATGATAGGCGCCCACGCTCCCGACCACATCTGCACCAGAAACCTTCAGGTATTCCTCAAGAAACAGATCGCTAAAACCTCGCATCGACATCCGTGCCTCACCCACATGGCGCCAAACGACACTGCCAGCCCGCGCCACGCACACGGCAGCGTGAAGCAGATGCGTCTTGCCCCGCAAACGCAACAGATGCCTGCGCACCTCCTCGACATCAGCTGGCTTCTCGAAGATTTCATCGCCCAGCGACAAAACCTGGTCCGACCCGATGACCCAGCTTGTTGGAGCCTGAGCCGACACCCTGAGCGCTTTGAGCTCTGCGAGGCAATCCGAAATATTTCGCCCCCCCTGCCCCTCTCCGAGGAGAGACTGGATGATGGCTGGCTCATCGATGGCCGGCGGCTGGATCTCGAATCGAACCCCTGCAGCTGCCAGCATCCGCCGACGAGCCACGCTTTGCGATGCCAGAATGAGGCCTGTCATGACGATGCATGACCGGCACGCGAGTGCAAGGCGAGCACGGCAGCGGCTGTCTCCTCGATCGACCTGCGGGTCACATCGATCACTGGCCACCCCTTCTCGGCAAACAGCTTGCGCGCCACAACCAGCTCCGCCCGGATCGCCTCGAGATCAACATAGTCAGTCTCTGCCGTCTCATGCAGCGATAACAGTCGGTTACGCCTGATATGCAGGAGACGCTCCGGATTGACAATCAGGCCGACGACCAGCGGACGCGAGATCTCATGCAGCTCCGCCGGTAGACTGACACCAGCGACGATTGGAATATTGGCAGCCCGGATCCCCCTGTTGGCCAGATAGATGCAGGTCGGCGTTTTCGACGTCCGGCTGACACCAACAAGCACCACGTCAGCCTGGTTCAGAGTAGCAAGGCTCTGCCCGTCATCATGCGCCATGGTGAAGTTGAGAGCCTCGATACGGGCGAAATATCTTGCATCGAGCTCATGCTGGGCACCGATGCGATGGCTCTCTTCGACGCCGAGATAAGCAGCAAGGTTCGACATCACCGGATCCAGAACGGCAACCGAGGGCATCCCAAGCTCGCGGCAGCGCGCCTCGAGCACCGAGCGCAACTCGTCATTCGCGATGGTGTGCAGAACAAGGCCAGGTGCCACCTCCAGCTCCACCAGCGCTCGCTCGAGTTGCTTGCGATTGCGCACCAGCGGATAGAAATGTTCAAGCGGCCTGCCCATGTCGAATTGCGCGCAGGCCGCCTTGGCGACGGCATTCAGCGTTTCACCGGTCGAGTCCGAGACCAGGTGCAGGTGAAAATAGATGGCAACGCCGCTGTTTTTTCGCTCACTCACCTGGGGATCATTCTGTAGATGACCGAGGCGCAACCCGGGGTATCACCGCGGGACAGGCCAGCACAGCACTGTTCTCCACCCCGGGACACCGTCCTATCCATGGAATGTCCACGCCCCGGCGCATCCCAAGCCCGCTTTTCCAGAACTTTTCCGTCCGAAGGAATTACACGATCCGTCCACATGGCCAGCAAGCCACAGAGGTAAATGAATCCTTGATATCGGCATTCTTTTCCCCAACCATGGATAGACGGTACCCATGGGTACCACTCTGGGGACATCCAGCGGACGACCATTCTATCCCAAATGTCCACACCCCCAATATCTTCCTACTAAATCCCTAATAAATATAAATGATAATATGAAATTAGAGATCTTCCAGTGACCCGGACGCTTGCCAAGCCCTTGCTGGCCGCTCTCGCCGGACAAGCCATGACCCCGGCCCCGATCTGGCTCATGCGCCAGGCCGGACGCTACCTGCCCGAATATCGCGAGCTGCGCGCCAAGGCAGGGGATTTCATGACCCTCTGCTTCACGCCGGGGCTCGCCGCAGAAGTTACCCTCCAGCCCATCCGTCGCTTCGGCTTCGACGCCGCGATCCTGTTCTCCGACATCCTCGTGATCCCGCACGCCCTCGGCCAGAGACTCTGGTTTGCCGAAGGCGAAGGCCCGAAACTTGAAAAAATGGGCCCGGCCGACTTCGCGCGCATGACACCAGACCCCGTCACCCAGGCCCTCGCCCCCATCAGCGAGACCGTGGCCCGCGTGCGCGCAGCGCTCCCGCCCCGCGTCACCCTCATCGGTTTTGCGGGGGCACCATGGACCGTGGCCAGCTACATGGTGGCTGGCGGCAGTTCGTCCGACAGCGAAGACCTGCGTCGGTTCGCTGCCACTCACCCGCACGATCTCGATCGCCTGATCGACACGCTCGTCGAGGCAACGGCCGTCTACCTCATCGCCCAGGTTAAGGCTGGAGCGGAAGCACTTCAGCTGTTCGAAAGCTGGGCATCCACCCTGCCCGCTGGTCTCGTGGATCGCTGCTCCATAACGCCCATCCGCCGCATCATCGAGCGCGTCAGGCAGGACTGCCCCTCCATCCCCTTCATCGTGTTCCCTCGCGGAGCCGGCACCCACGTGCCCCTGTACGCCATGGCGTCCGGCGCCAACGCTCTGGGCGTCGACTATCAGACAGACCTGGAATGGATCCGACGCCATGTCCCCGCAACTATGGCATTGCAGGGAAATCTTGACCCCATGACACTGGCCGTCGGTGGCGAGGCACAACGACAGGCCATCGCCTCCATTGTCGCAGCCACGAAAGCGCATCCGCACATTTTCAACCTTGGCCACGGCATTCGACAGGACACCCCCTTGGAAAACGTGAGCCTGATGATCGAGCAACTGAGGAACCTTCGATGAGGATCGCCGTCGTCCTGTTCAACCTTGGCGGTCCGGGATCGCTTGACGAGGTCAAGCCCTTCCTCTTCAACCTGTTCAACGATCCGGCGATCATCCGCCTCCCGGGCCCGCTCCGATGGCTCGTGGCAAAGCTCATATCCTCTCGCCGGGCGCCGGTAGCCCGAGAGATTTATCGCAAGCTCGGTGGCAGCTCACCCATCCTCGGCCAGACCTACAACCAGGCCTCCGCGCTCCAGTCAGCCTTGCAGGAGCCCGGACACGAGATCGAAGTTTTTGTCGCCATGCGCTACTCCTCGCCGCGCGCGGTCGACGTCGTCGAACAGGTACGAAGGTTCAAGCCCGAAAAAATTGTCCTCTTGCCTCTATACCCGCAATTTTCCACGACAACCTCGCGATCTTCAATTCGGGAGTGGCACGAGCAAGCCTCGGCACGCAGGCTTGAAGCACCCACCGTGACGCTGTGCTGCTACGCGACGGATGGCGGCTTCGTTGAGGCCTACGCCGAACTCATCCGCGACACCATGAAGTCCATGCCGCAGGGAGTTCAATACCGCCTGCTGTTCTCGGCGCACGGACTTCCGGAAAATGTGGTCAAGGGCGGCGATCCCTACCAGGCCCAGATCGAGCAGAGCGCAGCAGCCATCGCGGCTTCCCTCGCCTACCCAGGCCTCGACTGGCGTGTCAGCTACCAGAGCCGCGTCGGCCCCCTGAAATGGATTGGACCCTCGACAGAGGAAGAGATCGAGCGCGCAGGCCACGAGGGCAAGGGATTGATGATCGTACCCATCGCCTTTGTATCCGAGCACTCCGAAACCCTCGTTGAGCTGGATATCGAATACGCGGAAAAGGCAGCCGAGGACGGTGTTCCCCACTACGCCCGCGTGCCAGCGGTTGGAACACATCCCGCGTTCATCAAAGGTCTCGCCTCCTTGGTCAAGGCAAGCCTGGATCGCACCGGCACAATCACGGCATCCGGGCAGCGCGCCTGCCCCAGGACATGCAGCCAGTGCCCGCTGCAGGACAAGGCCGCATGAGTGAGCTGCTGGAACCCTTCTATCTGTGGCTGAAAGCCCTGCACATCATCGCCGTCATCGCATGGATGGCCGGCATGCTCTATCTGCCCCGCCTGTTCGTCTATCACTGCGAGACTGTCCCCGGAACACCCGAATATGACCGCTTTGTCCTGATGGAACGTAAGTTGATGCGTATCATCATAAACCCCTCGATGATCGCCGTCTGGGTTTTGGGCCTCCTTCTGGTCGAAACGCTGCAGGCCTGGACCGCCGGATGGTTTCACGCCAAGCTGGTGCTCGTGATCGCTCTGTCGGCGATGCATGTCATGCTTTCGCGGTGGCGCCGGGAGTTCGAGTGCAAGGCCAACGCCAGATCCCAGCGCTTCTATCGCATCGCCAACGAGATCCCGGCCGTCTTGATGGCGCTCATCGTGGTTCTGGTCGTTGTTAAACCCTTTTGAAGTAGGGGAATTAGGTCTTTAGCGAGGAAAATTCCCCATAGTGAAATCGCCCCTTCAAACGGGGGGGCAAATGCGCTATGAACCTCTTGTTCTCAAGAAAACCTCCGGAACGTCAGCCCCGGGCATGCGCCTCGCGAGCAGACACCGGTCTGGATCATGTCCAGCACCGCCGGAAACGCCGATAACCCTCCTTCCCCCCCGAACCCTTGGCGCACATGGCCGGCGCCTCCCAGGGAACACCAACCCGGAAACCGTCCATCTGACGGACCATTGACCAGAGAGACGACGCCTATGTCGCTTCAAGACGTGATGAAGCTCCAGGACCTCAAGTCCCGTTCCCCCGCCGCCCTCCTGGAACTTGCCGAGGAACTGAAGATCGAGAACGCGAGCGCGATGCGCAAGCAGGACATGATGTTCGCGATCCTCAAGCAGCTCGCCGAGCAGGAAGTGGAAATCACCGGATCGGGCGTGGTCGAGGTCCTCTCGGACGGGTTCGGCTTCCTGAGGGCGCCGGAGTCTAATTACCTGCCCGGTCCGGACGACATCTACGTCAGCCCTGCACAGATCAGGCGTTTTGCCCTGCGCACGGGCGACACGGTCGAAGGTCCGATCCGCAGCCCCAAGGATGGAGAGCGATACTTCGCGCTCCTCAAGGTCAACACAGTCAACTTCGAAGACCCCGACAAGCAGCGCCACAAGGTCCACTTCGACAACCTGACACCGCTCTACCCCGATGAGCGGCTGAAGATGGAGATTCCCGATCCCACGCTGAAGGACCGATCGGCCCGCGTGATCGACATCGTGGCACCGCTTGGCAAGGGCCAGCGTGCCCTGATTGTCGCCCCGCCCCGCACCGGCAAGACAGTTCTGCTTCAGAACATCGCAAGGTCGATCTCGGCCAACCATCCGGAATGCTTTCTGATCGTTCTGCTCATCGACGAACGGCCCGAGGAAGTCACCGACATGCAGCGCACCGTGAAGGGCGAGGTCATTTCCTCGACCTTCGACGAGCCGGCATCCCGGCACGTCCAGGTCGCGGAAATGGTGATTGAAAAAGCCAAGCGCCTGGTTGAGCACAAGCGCGATGTCGTGATCCTTCTCGACTCCATCACCCGCCTGGGGCGCGCCTACAACACGGTGGTCCCTTCCTCCGGCAAGGTTCTGACCGGCGGTGTCGATGCGAACGCGCTCCAGCGCCCAAAGCGTTTCTTTGGTGCCGCGCGCAACATCGAGGAAGGCGGATCATTGACCATCATTGCGACCGCCCTGATCGACACGGGCAGCCGCATGGATGAGGTCATCTTTGAAGAGTTCAAGGGAACCGGTAACTCCGAAATCATCCTCGACCGCAAGGTCGCCGACAAGCGCGTCTTCCCGGCCATCGACATTCTCAAGTCGGGGACAAGAAAGGAAGAGTTGCTGGTCGAGAAGAGCACGCTGCAGAAGATGTACGTCCTGCGCCGCATCTTGAACCCGATGGGCGCGACGGATGCCATCGAGTTCCTGCTCGACAAGCTCAAGAGCACCAAGCAGAACTCTGACTTCTTCGACGCCATGAACACCTGACGAAGCGAGGCCCCGCCGGCCCCTGTCATTGCATGGCAGGGGACGTGACGCAGGCCATCGGCGTGGGTAAGATCCCCCGCTCTGGTCAATATGGACATTGGGGGGAGTGACGTCCGATGCGCACCGCGTTCTTCTTCTTGCTCGCGTGGTTTTGCGTCCTGTTTGCAGTTCCAGCCCACAGCACCGAGCTGCCGCAGGCGCGCAAGGCCTGGCTCGAAGGCGTCTGGAGCGGATTGCCGACAAACGTAAGCGCCGACAAGCTCTGCTCACGCCTTGCCCCTCCCTCGGGCGCCACAACCCTGGCAATCGAGTTCGAGCGCAGCGGCGGGGTACTGTTCTACAGCGATGGCAAGGAAAGCGCGATAAGGGGCGCCATCTCGCCAGCCACGGAAGTGAACGGCGTTGTGGTCCTGACAATCGGCGACAATGTTTTTCGTTTCCGTCCGGACGGTGACCGCATCATGTGGCGGGTCCGCTCGTCAGCCTCCGTTGGGGGTGACGTCGAAACCATGGTCTTCAAGCGCTGCGAGGCGCCGGGAGATCGCACAGCCTTTCACATCGACGCGGAGGGTTTGAAGTTTCTCGCCTCCGACCTGCCGGGGGACGAGGCCTTTTTCATGGACGAGCGTATCGCCCGCAAGTCGGGAGACCGCTGCAATGTGCGCGAGACACAGTATCTGTTTTTTGCGCTCGTCGGACCGACCCAGTTTCGCCTGAGCCGCTGGAACAGCTTTGCGCTGGCCGACAGCCTCGCATCGAAGAAACAGGTCAAGATGCCGCTCGATGCGGTGGCGGACTGGCACATCGAGTCCATCCACGTCGAGGATGGAAAATATGTAGTGCGCCTGAAGGATTTTGAAGACGAAAAGCGGCTTCCCGAAACAATCCATGTTCAGCCAACATCGGACGGGATCACCATTCCCCAATGGAAGCGTACCTACGTCCGGTGCACCGGCTTCCAGTCACGATCCTGACGGCGGTTGGGCACACGGTCCTCAACGGGCCGTCAATCCGCCGTCAACAACAAGCTCGGAACCGGTGATGAAGGCAGCGTCATCGGATGCCAGGAATACCACGGCATTGGCGACATCCGCGGCAAGGCCCAGTCGACCAATCGGATGCAACGCGACCGCATTCGACCGCACCTCATTTTCGCTGCCGGCGCCTGTCGCAACCAGATCATCGATCACCTTCTGACCCATCATGGTCTCGATGATGCCCGGATGGATGGAGTTGACCCGCACTTTCAGGCCAAGCTGCGCGCACTCGAGCGCAGCCCCCTTCGTCATGAGACGTACAGCGCCCTTGGACGCGTTGTAGGGCACAGCGAAGGCTGCACCCGTCAGACCCGCCACTGAGGAAATATTGATGATGGCAGCGCCCCCGCCCCACTGGCCAGCCCGTTTCGACAACGCAGGCAATGCCGACTTCATGCCCAGGAAGACGCCATCAACGTTCACCGCCTGCATGTTGCGGAACTCTTCGAGGCTCGTGAGGGCCATGGGCTTCAGCGCGAAGACACCGGCGTTGTTGACCACGATGTCGAGCCCACCAAAGCGCTTTTCGGCTTCAGCGACGGCGTCAAGCCAGGCGCCCTCGTCACGGACATCATGATGGAAATAGCCGGCCCGCCCGCCTGCAGCGGAAATCGCCCGTGCTGTCTCCTGTCCGTCAGCATCCAGCATGTCACAGACGAGGACGGCGCAGCCCTCGGCCGCAAGCGCACGCGCCGCTGCAGCACCAATGCCACGCGCCCCGCCCGTTACAAGGGCCACGCGACCCTGAAGTTTCCCGGCCATCGTGCGGGTCCTTTTCCAAACAGTTGAACTCACCCCGCAGTCTTGAACGCTTTCCCTCCCCAGTCAACGCAACCCATTTGACCCGAACGCAATCTGCGTCCAGTCTGGGGAAGGATTGTGTCGGGGATTGAAGTAATGACGGACGGAACCAGGGACCAGGCGACCTACACGAGCATGCTCGAGGGAACAGCCGAGGATTGGGAAGCGATTGCGCGCCATGCGCGCCCGTTCCAGAGGGACTTGCCCAATCGGATCGTTTCCCACCTCAACCTGCTCAAGGGCGATTGCGGCGGCTACCCCGTTGACCGCTTGGAACACTCACTGCAGACCGCAACGCGGGCGCATCGTGCAGGCGAGGATGAGGAATACGTCGTCTGCGCCCTCCTCCACGATATCGGAGACACGCTGGGGCCCTCCAACCACGCCGATGTCGCAGCTGCAATCCTCAAACCCTACGTCTCGGAGAAGAACCACTGGATCGTCGACAAGCATGCGATCTTTCAGGGCTACTACTTCTTTCATTTCCTCGGCCTCGACCGCAACATGCGGGACCAGTTCCGCGGTCACCCCCACTTCGAGGCAACGGCACAGTTTTGTCACCTCTACGACCAAAGCGCCTTTGACCCTGCCTATGACACGATGCCCCTCGAGGCCTTCATACCCATGCTTGGCCGGGTATTCGATCGTCCGAAAACATCGATCTATCTGCGCAATCCGGCGTGAACGCCTCCCGCGCGGCTCAGCACCTCGAGCCGCAAGAGTTCGTAAACAAAAGGTTAAGAAAGGTTCCCCTCGGGCCGCCTGAAAACGCGAGTTCCTGCACGACAGGGAGCCAACGATCAGGGAACGAGAACAAGCGACCCGGTCGTCTGCCGGCTCTCGAGCGCACGGTGCGCCTCGGCAGCGTCAGCCAATCCAAAGACACGAGGAGGTTTGACGCGGATCTTCCCCGCCAGCAGCAGGTCAAAAAGTGCGCTGGCACCCGCATCAAGCTCGGCGGCAGACGTGACATAACTGGCCAGCGTCGGCCGCGTGAAGAATAACGACCCTTTCATTGCAAGAAGTCCGGGATCAAACGGCGGCACCGGGCCGCTGGCATTGCCGAAGCTCACGAACAGTCCAAGCGGTGCCAGGCTGTCGATCGTCGCCATGAAGCTGTCACGCCCGATCGAGTCATAGGCGACCGGTACGCCCTTCCCGCCCGTGATCTCGCGCACGCGAGCCGCGACATTCTCGCGGCCAGAGACGATCACGTGGTCGCAGCCAATCGATTTCGCGAGATCAACCTTGCCCTCGTTCCCAACCGTTCCGATGACGGTTGCGCCAAGGCACTTCGCCCACTGGACAGCGATGACACCAACGCCACCGGCGGCGGCATGGAACAGGACGGCCTCGCCTGGTTTGACGACATGCGTCCGGCAAAGAAGGTAATGGGCCGTCAGTCCCTTGAGCAGGATCGCGGCAGCGATCTCGAAGGAGACGCCGTCCGGGATGCGCACGGCGCGATCCGCCATTACGTTGGACGCTTCACTATAGGCACCCAGCGGGCCGCTTGCATAAACAACCCTGTCCCCGATTTTGAACCGGGACACGCCCGCACCCACGGCTTCAACCTCGCCAGCAGCTTCAAGCCCAAGGCCCGAAGGCAAGGGCAGTTTGTAGAGACCCGTCCGATGATAGATATCGATGAAGTTGACGCCGATCGCCCGGTGCCGCACCCTCACCTCGCCCTGCCCAGGTGAAGCAAGTTCGATCTGCTGCAAGCCCAGCACATCAGGCCCACCGGTTTGCGAGAAACGGATGGCTGCCGTCATTGGCGCTGTCCAATCTGGTGTCGGTTCAGGTGACGCCTCACGCTCGATCAGGCTTCTGCAGGGGCTGGACCTGCAACAACCCGTGTCTTGAGCTGCACCTCCAGCTGAACCGGATCCGTCACCGGTAGCGAGCAGGTTTGCCCCGAACAGACATAAACAGTGACCTTGCCATCGACCTGTGTTTTGCCGTGGACAGGGTGACCCTCGTGAAGCTGCTCGCCGGGCGCGACATGCACCACAATCCGGTTCAGCAGGTTCGCGCGCCGGAACACGTCGCGGAACGCCGCTGCCGCTGGCGCGTTTCGGTCTCCCATGATGACGATCTCGATGGCGCGCAACACCAGGTCAAAGCCGTTGAAGAACGTGGCGGCCGCAGCGGGTTGCCGCCTCGCATCGTCGGCGAAAGCCCGAATGATGACGCTGTAGCGTTCAGCATGATGCTTGTTGCCGGTGATGCCAAGGAGCCGGGCGTGCACCTGGATCATGATGCTGTTGGCCGCGGGCGTGGCACCGTCCTGCACGGTTCGCACGCGGACAAGACCCGCCTCGCCATCATCGGAGGTCATGGCATAGCCGCCAATGTCGCTGCGCCAGAAATGCGTATCCAGCGTGCGAACCCAGCCCTGTGCCTTCTCGAGATACGGGCGATGTCCCGTCATCTCGTAAAGCGCAAGCGCCGCACGCGCCATGTTCGCATAGTCGTCTGCGATCCCCTGCGAGCCCTCCTTGCCGCTTCGCCAGCTATGCAGCAGTCGCTCGCCCTTACCCATTTTGTCGGCGACGAACCAGAAGGCCTTCACGGCCGCGGCCTGCCAGTCAGCGCGGTTCATGGCTTCGGCCGCATTCGCCAGCGCGTGGATCATGAGGCCGTTCCAGTCGGCCAGCACCTTGTCGTCGCGTTGGGGCTTGGAGCGCTGGTTTCGCTGAGCAAGCAGCTTCTCGCGCATGGCGTTGAGCTTGCCCTCCTGGACCGCCGGCAGGATCAGCGGCGCACGCAGCCGATGAATGATGTTCCGGCCTTCCCAATTGCCCTCGGGTCTGATGTCGTGGACCTGCTTGAATAGCCCAGCATCCTTGCCCAGCGCGGCATCGATCTCCGCCTCGCTCCACGTGTAGAACTTGCCTTCCTGACCCTCGGTATCGGCATCGAGCGAGGAAGCAAAGGCACCGCCCTCGACAACCATGTCCCGCAGGACCCAGGCAGCCGTTTCTTCTACCCGTGCCCGATATAGCGCATTGCGACCATGCAGCCAGACGGTCGTCAGCATGTCCATTAGGAGAGCATTGTCGTAGAGCATCTTCTCGAAGTGCGGCACGAACCAGTTCTCGTCGACGGAGTAACGCGAGAACCCACCACCTAGATGGTCGTAGATGCCGCCATGACAGATATTCGTCAGCGTCAGGTCCACAGCCTGCTTGAATTGCATGACGCCGGTATTGGAGTAGCCTCGCCACAAAAGCTCGATGACCGGCACATTCGGGAACTTCGGTGCACCAAGCAGACCGCCATGGAAGACATCGAACTGCTGGCACAGACGCTTCATCGCGGCATCAAGGGTCTCCGGATCGATCGCCGCGCCAGGTCGGTTTGTCTCGAAGGCGCGCTGAAGGCCTGAACGAATGGTCTGGGTATTCTTGCCAACCTGCTCCCCGTTCTCCCGGTAAAGGCGCGCAACCTCCCGCAACACGTCCTTGAACGGCGGCTTTCCGAATTTTGCCTCCGGCGGAAAATAGGTGCCGCCCCAATAGGGCTCCCCTTGGGGCGTCAGGAACATGGTCAGCGGCCAGCCACCTTGTTCGCCCATCATGTTGAGCGCCGTCTGGAATGTCGTATCCAGATCGGGGCGCTCTTCCCGGTCGATCTTGATGTTGACGAACAGCTCGTTCATGAGCGCCGCCGTCTCCGCGTCTTCAAAGCTTTCATGGGCCATCACATGGCACCAATGGCAGGCGGCATAACCGGCAGACACCAGGATGGGTTTGCCCGACTGCTGGGCCTCCGCCAGGGCCTCTGGCCCCCAAGGTCTCCAATGTACGGGGTTGTCCTTGTGCTGAAGCAGATAAGGGCTCGTCGATTGCGCGAGCAGGTTCATGACGATGCAAAGCTCCCTGGGGAAGAAACGGCCGACGAAAAGCTTGTGCTGCATCTGCCAGCCGTCCGCGCTAAAGTGCCAAGCATGACAGCAAGGCACCGCTCTGTGACGGCAGGCCCAAAGCAGAAAGCTGATTGGACGACCCGATGAAAATCACAATTGAAGTTGAATGTACACCCGCCGAGGCCCGCGCCTTCATGGGACTTCCGGATGTCGAACCCCTTCAGGCCGAGGTCATGGCCGAGATCCAGCGCCGGGTGATGAACACCCTGTCACTGACGGATCCGCAGCAGTTGATGAAGAATTGGGTTCCCTGGACCGCCCAGGGCATGGAGACCTTCCAGACCTTCGCCAAGGCCGCAGCTGCGGGGTGGTCACCCGGGACCAGTCGCGAAAAGGATCCCGAAGCCCCGAAGCCCAAGTCCCGAAGCTGACCCGCGGCACCAAGGACAGAGAGGTCGCAGACAGCGAACCATGCCGGCGGCTGACACGATCTTCGCCCTGTCTTCGGCGCGCGGAAAGGCTGGCGTCAGTGTGTTTCGGATCTCCGGACCGCTTGCCGCTGAAGCCATTCGGCTGTTGACGGGCGGCGACGTACCCGCACCACGCACGGCCGTCTTGCGAACCCTGAGGGACCCTCAGGGTGACGAGGTCGATCACGCCCTGGTCCTGTGGTTCCGGGCCCCGGCTAGTTTCACAGGCGATGACACGGCCGAACTGCACGTCCATGGAAGTCGCGCGGTTGTCGACGCATTGACCCAAGCCCTTTCGGCCCAGCCCGGCCTCCGTCCGGCCGAACCGGGCGAGTTCACCCGTCGGGCTTTCGACAACGGCAAGCTGGACCTCACGGCCGCGGAGGGGCTTGCAGACCTGATCGCTGCCGAGACCGTCGAACAGCGGCGTCTTGCCTTGCGACACATGCAGGGCGGCTTGCGCGGCCTCGCCGACAAATGGCGCGCCGATCTCGTCCGGGCTGGCGCGCATCTCGAGGCGTGCATCGATTTCCCCGACGAGGAAATTCCCTCAGGCCTGCTCGAAGGCGTTGCAGCAACCGTCGCCGCGCTCAAGGCCGACATCACCAGCCACCTGGCCACAACCCGCCGGGGCGAGATCATTCGCGACGGCTTCACCATCGCAATCATTGGGGCCCCCAATGTCGGGAAGTCTTCGCTGCTGAACGCTCTGGCCCGTCGAGATGTTGCAATCGTTTCCGCAACCCCGGGCACCACACGCGATCCTGTCGAAGTTCACCTCGACCTTGCAGGCTACGCAGTCACCCTCATCGACACCGCTGGCCTCAGGGAAACCGATGACGCCATCGAAGGCGAAGGTATCCGCCGAACCCGCCAGCGCGCCGAGGCAGCAGACATGCGCTTGGTGGTAGCTACATGTCTCGGGGACGGTTTGGATTCACGTGTGACGCAAGAGATCCAGGAACATGATGTTCTGGTGCTGAACAAGCAGGATCTCGCGCCCGGTCAAGAGATACCTCAGGTAAATATTCCCGCGCCCGTCTTCAGCTTGTCAGCGCACACCGGCCAGGGGCTTGATGAATTGATCGACTGGCTCACAGAGCAGGTTGTCGCGCGCACGGCCACACCCGAGACAATTCCTCTGACCCGGGCGCGCCACCGGTACGCCCTGGAAGCGGTGACACGAAACCTCGATCGATTTATCGGTAATCTCGGCGAGCCCGGCGCAGGTATCGACATGCTGGCCGAGGATCTCCGGATGGCGGCACGGGAGTTGGGAAAGCTCACGGGCAGGATTGGCGTGGAAGACTATCTCGACGTCATCTTCCGCGACTTCTGCATCGGAAAATAATCCGCACCAGTAGGGCGTGACTCACATGAAACGAGCACGGATGATCCGCACACGGAGTTTGGATTCACGTGCAACATCCAGTCTTCTGGCTGTCATCTCGTGCGCGACCTCCGGGCATGACTCACATGAAACTGTCCCCGTTCCTCAGCCCGCAGCGTTTTGACTCGAAGGGCATCCTTGCGCTATCCGCTTGGCCATGAACAACGCGCAATTCGACGTCCTGGTCATCGGTGGGGGGCACGCCGGCTGTGAAGCCGCCGCCGCCGCCGCCCGCATGGGCGCGCGAACCGCGCTCGTCACGCACCGCATCGACACGCTCGGCGAAATGTCCTGCAACCCGGCATTCGGGGGTCTGGGCAAGGGCCATCTGGTGCGCGAGATCGACGCCCTCGACGGCCTGATGGGGCGCATGGCCGATCATGCGGGGATCCAGTTCCGCATGCTCAACCGGTCCAAGGGGCCCGCGGTTCGCGGACCGCGCACCCAGGCTGACAGGAAACTCTATCGCCGGCACATGCAGGCCGAGCTGAAATCCTGTCCGGGCCTGACCCTGGTCGAGGCCGCGGCCGAGGACATCACCATCAGGA